>NZ_PSUC01000060.1:0-21272 GCF_002931635.1 Rathayibacter sp. AY2B7
GCCGCCCCCTCCCGGCCCGCTCCCGTCGCCGATTCGGCCTTCGTGAGCGACGGGATGCGCATCGCCGGTGCGTGGGCCTGGCGCGTCCTCGTCGTGGTTGCGGCGCTCGCGGTGCTGGTGCTGCTCGTCATCGAGCTGCGGCTGATCGTCATCCCGCTCCTGCTCGCGATCGTGATCGCCGCCCTGCTCGTGCCGTTCTCGAGCTTCCTCCAGCGCCACCGCTGGCCCAAGTGGGCGGCCGTCGTCCTGGCGGAGCTGGGGATCGTCGTGGTGATCGGCGGGCTCCTCTTCCTCGTCGTCACCCAGGTCTACTCCGGCTTCGACGACCTCAGCCGGCAGACCGTGCAGTCCTACGACGACTTCAAGGCCTTCCTCCTCGAGTCGCCGCTCCACCTCACCGAGACCGACATCAACCAGTACGCGCAGCAGGCGCTCACGGCCCTGCAGCAGGACTCGGGGATGCTGGTCAGCGGCGCGCTCAGCGTCGGCTCGACCGTCGGCCACCTGCTGACGGGCGTGCTGCTCACCCTCTTCTCGACGCTGTTCATCCTCATCGACGGGCCGAACATCTGGAGCTGGGTCGTCCGCCTCTTCCCGCGCCGCGCCCGCGGAGCCGTCGACGGCGCCGGTCGCGCAGGCTGGGTGACGCTGACCAACTTCGTGAAGGTGCAGATCCTGGTCGCCTTCGTCGACGCGGTCGGCATCGGCCTCGGCTCCTTCCTCCTCGGCGTCCCGCTGGCCATCCCGATCGGCGTGCTCGTCTTCCTCGGCTCCTTCGTGCCGGTCATCGGCGCCGTGGTGACGGGGGCGCTGGCCGTCTTCATCGCGCTGGTCTACAACGGGCCGCTGATCGCGCTCTTCCTGCTGATCGTCGTCCTCGCGGTGCAGCAGCTCGAGGGCCACATCCTCCAGCCGCTGATCATGGGGTCGGCGGTCAAGGTCCACCCGCTGGCCGTGGTGCTCGCGGTGGCCGGAGGCTCGATCATCGGCGGCATCGCCGGCGCCTTCTTCGCGGTGCCCGTCGTGGCCACGCTCAACGTCATGGTCAAGTACATCGCGAGCGGAGCCTGGCGCTCGCCGACCCGAACCCCCGAGAGAGTTGCCGCAGAGCATGCAGACTAGCCGCGTCGTCGGACCCGCCCTCCACGAGTTCGAGGCGGCCCGCGCCGTCCTCGCCCCCGTCATCGCCGCCACCCCCATGGAGACGAGCACCTTCCTCGCGCAGGTCCTCGGCTCGCCCGTGTTCCTCAAGTGCGAGAACCTCCAGCGCACCGGCTCCTACAAGATCCGCGGAGCGGTGTTCCGGATGTCGCGGCTCACCCCGGAGGAGCGGGCCCGCGGAGTCGTGGCGGCCTCGGCCGGCAACCACGCGCAGGGCGTCGCCTACGCGGCGCGGGAGCTGGGGATCAAGGCCACGATCTTCATGCCGATCGGCGTCGCGCTGCCCAAGCTCGCGGCCACCCGCGACTACGGCGCGGACGTGGTGCTGAGCGGGCACATCTTCAACGAGGCGCTCGCGGCGGCGGCGGAGTTCGCCGAGCGCACGGGCGCGGTCTTCGTTCCTCCCTACGACCACCCCGACGTGATCACCGGCCAGGGCACGGTCGGCCTCGAGATCCTCGAGCAGGCCCCCGCCGTCGAGACCATCGTGGTGCCCATCGGCGGAGGCGGCCTCATCGCCGGGGTCGCCTCGGCGGCCAAGCAGAAGGCGGCCGAGGAGGGGCGCACTCTCCGTGTCATCGGCGTGCAGGCGGCCAACGCGGCACCGTACCCGCTCTCGCTCGCGAGCGGCGAGCCGACCGCGATCACGATCTCTCCGACGATCGCCGACGGCATCGCCGTGGCGAAGCCGGGGCAGCTGAACTTCGCGATCGTCCGCGAGATGGTGGACGAGGTCGTCACCGTCGAGGACGACGACATCGCCCGGGCCCTGCTGGTGCTGCTGGAGCGGGCGAAGCTCGTGGTGGAGCCCGCGGGCGCGGTGGGCATCGCGGCGATCCTGACGGGGAAGATCCGCGACGCCGGAGCGACCGCGGTCATCCTGTCGGGCGGCAACATCGATCCGCTGATGATGGAGCGGGTGATCAGCCGGGGCCTGGCCGCGTCGGAGCGCTACCTCAAGATGAGCATCGGGCTGCCGGATCGTCCGGGGCAGCTGTCGCGCATCGCGGAGCTCATCTCGGAGGCGAACGCGAACGTGGTCGAGGTGCTGCACACCCGGCACGGCCGGGGCCTGCAGATCAGCGAGGTCGAGATCGAGATCAGCGTCGAGACCCGCGGCCCCGAGCACGCCGACCGCGTCATCCAGGTCCTCACCGACGCCGGCTACGCCCCCCGCATCTCGCGCAACTGACCGCTTATGGGCGCCGCGTCCGCGATCCCGTCGCGACTCCGGCGCCCACGGTCCGGGGAAGGCGGTTCGTCCGTCGCGGCGTTCCCGGTACAGCGGGGAAGAAGCCGATCACGGTGATCTCGCGTCCTCTGCCCTCGCCGCGAAGCCGGCGCCCCCCGTCCGAAGAGGGGTGAAGGCGCGTCGCGGTGTTCTCCGCCAAGCGGAGGAGAAAGCCGGTTCCGGCGCTCTCGCGTCCTCCGCCGTCGCCGCGAAGCCGGCGCCCCGCTCCCGTCTGGAGAGGGCTGATCGTGCGTCGCGGCGTTCTCCGCAAGGCGGAGGAGGAAGCCGGTACCGGCGTTATCGCGCCCTACGCTGTCGCCGCGAAGCCGGCGCCCCCTGTCTGGAGAGGGCTGATCGTGCGTCGCGGCGTTCTCCGCAAGGCGGAGGAGGAAGCGATACCGGCGTTATCGCGCCCTACGCTGTCGCCGCGAAGCCGGCGCCCCCTGTCTGGAGAGGGCTGATCGTGCGTCGCGGCGTTCTCCGCAAGGCGGAGGAGGAAGCGATACCGGCGGTATCGCGCCCGACGACAACGCCGCGGAGAGCGCCGCGACGTGCGATCAGTGGCCGGACCAGGTCTCGACGTTGGCGACGCGGACCTCGATCTCCCGCCCGTTGGGTGCCGTGAAGCGGGCGGTGTCGCCGACGTTCAGGCCCATGATCGCCGATCCGAGGGGGCTCTGGGGGCTGTAGACGTCGAGGTCGCTCTCGCCCGCCATCTCGCGGTTGCCGAGGAGGAAGCGGGACTCGTCGCCGGCGATCTCGGCGGTGATGATGGTGCCGGCCTCGACGACTCCGTGGCTCTCGGGGGGCGTGCCGATCTCGGCTTCGCGGAGGAGGGAGGTCAGCTGGCGGATGCGGGCCTCGATCTTGCCCTGCTCGTCCTTCGCGGCGTGGTAGCCGCCGTTCTCCTTCAGGTCGCCCTCCTCGCGGGCGACCTCGATGCGCTTGGCGATCTCTTCGCGTCCGTTGGTGGACAGCTCGGTGAGCTCCGCCTCGAGGCGGTCGTACGACTCCTGGGTCATCCAGGTCACCTGTGACTGGTCGGCCATGGTGGGCTCCTGCTCTGCGGGCCGCGCTCGCGGCGCCCGGCAGCACCGTGCGGAGGTGTCCGCGTCCGGCGGTGGGGACGGCCGGCGTCAGGCGGCGGTGGGAATGGCGAGGCCCCGACGAGTCCGTCAGGGCTTCGGGCAAGCCTACGGGAGCCAGCAGGAGGAGATCAAACCTGTGTTCGCGAGCTCGGTGGTGCGGACCGTCTCCGTGTAGGAGCGGAAGCGCTCCGTCGAGGCGGGGTACTCCACGACCAGCCAGCCGACCACGGCGGACTGCTCGTTGAGGGCCTGGACCGCGCAGGCGACCTCGCGGCCGACGGGCGCGGTGAGGTCGAAGGAGACGGTGACGGTGCGGTCGTCCACGACCTGGTGCGCGGTGTCCTGGACGTCCACCCCGCCGCGTGCTCCGTCGAGTCCGGCCCAGACGACCCAGGCGGCGAAGACGGCGACGAAGGCGAGCGCGACGCCGCCGAAGAGCCAGCGGTTCCCGCGGCGGGTGCGCGTCGTGCGGCCGTAGCGGGTGGCGAGGGGTCCAGCGGCGCGGACGGCGTCCGGATCGAGTGCGGGCGCGGCGGCTCCCTCGACGCTCTCGGACGTGCGGGCGGCCACGGAACTCCCTGGGTGATGCGTCTACTCTGGTCGGGTGGCGCGCGTCCTTCGCGGACGGGAGCGCCGATCCCATTAAACCCCGAGGAATCGAGCGATCGTGTCCCAGGCCGTCGAGGTCTCCGTCGATTCGGAGGTGCGGGACACCCCGCGCCTCCTCGCCGTGCACGCCCACCCTGACGACGAGTCGAGCAAGGGCGCGGCGACGCTGGCCGCCTACGCCTCGCGGGGCGCCGAGGTCATGGTGGTCTCCTGCACCGGAGGCGAGGCCGGCTCCGTGCTGAACGAGGGCCTCGAGGCCCGCGCGCACGCCGAGCGCGACATCGGCGGCCTCCGCCGGTACGAGATGGCGGCCGCTCGCGAGGCGCTCGGCGTCGAGCACGCCTGGCTCGGCTTCGTCGACTCCGGCATGCCCGAGGACGGGAAGGTCGACGCCGCGTCGTTCGCGGGCCTGCCGCTCGCCACGGCCGCCGCTCCGCTCGTGCGCCTGGTCCGCCGGTTCCGGCCGCACGTGATCATCAGCTACGACGAGAACGGCGGCTACCCGCACCCCGACCACATCCGCGCCCACCAGGTCGCCGTCGAGGCGTACCGCGCGGCGGGCCTCGCCGAGGAGTACCGGGGCACGGGCGCTCCGTGGTCGATCTCGAAGCTGTACTACGACCGCGTCTTCAGCGGCCAGAAGCTGCGGGCGATCGCCGAGCACCTGCGCTCGATCGACCCGGAGGACCCGCGCCTGTCGGTCTTCGAGGAGATGAAGCGCTGGAACGAGGACACCCCGTACCTCGCGACCACGCGGGTCGTGATCTCCGGCTTCCACGATCGGCGCGATGCGGCCCTGCTCGCCCACGCCAGCCAGGTCGCTCCGGACAACGCCTTCTTCTTCCTCCCGCACGAGGCGATCGACGCCGCCTGGCCGACCGACGACTTCCAGCTCGTCGAGAGCCGGGTCGACGCGCCGACGCCCGAGACGGATCTCTTCGCCGGTCTCGACCTGGCCGAGCTCGCCCCGGGCCCGACCGCGGTCGTCCCGCCGATCGCTCCCGACCCCGAGCCCTCGGGGGACGCCCCGGTGTCCCCGGAGCCCGACGGCTCCGGCGTCGTCGTCGCCGACGAGGTGCGCGCGTGATCGCCGGGCTGCTCGAGGGCGCCCAGCGCGCCGTCGTCCTCACCTCCACGACGGTGCCGACCCCGGGTCCCGAGTTCAACGAGGACACGGTCACGCCGGGCCTCTTCGGCTTCATCACGATGCTCGTGATCGCTCTGGCCGCCGTCCTCCTCGCGCTCGACATGGTCCGGCGCGTGCGGCGCACCACCTACACCGCCCAGGTGAAGGAGCGGCTCGACGCCGAGGAGGCGGAGCGCAGCGAGGGCTGAGCCCGGCCCGCAGCGGTGGGCCCGGGGTCGCTAGGCGTTGTACGCGGGGTGGAGCGAGACGATCAGCGCCGCCGTCCAGTGGCAGAGGAACGCCACGGCAGTGAGCGCGTGGAAGATCTCGTGGAAGCCGAAGACGCCCGGGACCGGGTTGGGCTTCTTGATCCCGTAGATCACAGCTCCGGCGGAGTAGCAGAGCCCGCCGACGAGGACGAGCACCATCATCGTCGCGCTGGCCTCGAAGAGCGGTCCGAGGTACATCACGGCCGCCCAGCCCAGCAGCAGGTAGAGCGGCACGTAGAGCCAGCGCGGCGCCCCGATCCAGAAGACGCGGAAGCCGATCCCGAGCAGCGCCCCCGCCCAGACCAGGACCAGCAGGAGCGTGCCCTGCGCGGGCGGCAGGGCGAGCACGGCCAGCGGCGTGTAGGTGCCGGCGATCAGCAGGAAGATGTTGGCGTGGTCGATCCGCTTGAGGATCATCTTCGTCCGCGGCTTCCAGTCGAAGCGGTGGTACAGAGCGGAGTTGCCGAAGAGCAGGAGCGACGTGGTCGCGAACACCGCGGCCGCCCACTTCGCCGCGGTCCCCTCCGCGACCACGATCAGCACCACTCCGGCGACGATCGCGAGCGGGAAGAGGCCGGCGTGGATCCAGCCGCGCCAGGTGGGCCGGACCTCCGCCGAGGAGTCGTGCTCGATCGCGTCCTCGACGAGGGGGAGGGCGGGCAGGTCCGGGCCGTCCGCTCCGACGGCGTCTCCGCCGCGGTCGGTGCGGGCGCGGGGATCGGACGGGGGAGGCGTCGGCCGCTGGCTCATGCCGGACAGACTACGACGCCGTCCCGGGCCGACGCCGAGCGCCGCCGGGCTTCGAGGAGCGCCCCGGGTCGACTACCGTGTCACTGTGCCGAAGCCGAGACTGCCTGTGGGAAGGGACCTCCTCTACGGCGTCTACAAGAAGCGCCTCCGCTCGAGCCTTCCTCCCGACTCCCTGCCGAACCACGTCGCGATGATCATCGACGGCAACCGGCGCTGGGCGCGGCAGCGGGCCCTCGAGACCGCCGCGCACGGCCACCGGGCCGGCGCCGCCAAGGTGCACGAGTTCCTGCAGTGGTGCGACGAGCTCGGCGTGCGCCACGTCACCCTCTACCTGCTCTCGCAGGACAACCTCGTCGGCCGCGACAGCAGCGAGCTGACCGAGCTGATCGCGATCATCGCCGACCTCGCCGAGGAGGTCTCGCAGCAGCCCGACTGGCGCGTGCAGCACGTCGGTTCCGACGAGGGCCTCCCGCCCTCGCTCGTGGCCGCGCTCGACACGGCGGAGGCGCGCACCGCCTCCCACACGGGCCTGCACGTCAACCTCGCGGTCGGCTACGGCGGGCGGCACGAGATCGCCCAGGCCGTGCGGAGCATCCTGGAGGAGCACGGCAAGCGCGGCTCCTCCATCGAGGACGTCGCGGGCCTGCTGACCCCGGAGCTCATCGGCGAGCACCTGTACACCAGCGGGCAGCCCGACCCCGATCTGGTCATCCGCACCTCGGGGGAGCAGCGCCTCTCCGACTTCATGCTCTGGCAGAGCGCGCACAGCGAGTTCTACTTCATGGAGGCGCTCGGCCCCGACATCCGCGAGGTCGACTTCCTCCGCGCGCTCCGCGACTACGCCGGACGGCACCGCCGCTTCGGCAGCTGACCTCGCGGCTCCTGCCGCACCACCGACCGGAAGGGCCGGCATGAGCTCGAACGAGGCCACCTCCACTACGACCGAGGACTACCTCGCCGGTTTCGGCGAGGAGACCGGGTACCTCGACTTCGGCCGGGTGGGCCCGCTCTCGGCGACCGTCGCCGCCGAGCAGGAGGCGGCCGTCGAGCTGCTGGTGCGCGCGCGCAGCGGCACCCTCGACGAGCTGTTCCGGCAGGACGAGCGCGTCCGGGGGGCGGCGGCGGCGCTCGTGCGCGTCCCCGCCGACAGCGTCGTCTTCCAGCCCAACACCTCGACCGGCCTCCTGCACGCGCTGTTCGGCGCCTCGGGCGCGGTGCTGCTGTCGGCCGCGGAGTTCCCGAGCCTGCCGTTCGCGACGGTGCGCTCGGCGCAGGCTCTCGGCTCGGTGGAGCCCCGCTGGCTGCGGACCGAGCAGGGACGGGTGACGCCGGAGGCGGTCCGCGAGCAGCTCACGGACGACGTGACGACCGTCGCGGTGAGCCTGGTCGACTCCCGCACGGGCTACCTCGCGGACGTCGCGGCGATCCGCGACGTGATCGGCGACCGGATGCTCGTCCTCGACGCGATCCAGGGCTTCGGCGTCGTTGACGCGCCCTACGAGCTGGCGGACGTGGTCGTCACCGGCGGCCAGAAGTGGCTCCGCGCCGGCTGGGGGACGGGCTTCCTCGCGCTCAGCGAGCGGGCGCTGTCGCGGCTGACCCCGGTGCTCTCGGGCTGGACGGGATCGGAGCAGGCGGAGCCGTGGGACGAGGTGGCTCCGCCGCGCGGCGACGCCCGCGCCTTCAGCATCAGCAACCCGGACCCGATCGCCCAGGCCCGGCTCGCGTCGGCGCTGGAGGAGGTCGCCGCGGTCGGGCAGTCGACGATCGCCGCGCTCGTGGCGGAGCGGGTCAGCGCGATCGTCGACCTCGCGGACGAGTTCGGACTGGCGGTCGTGGGCTCCCGCGGCGAGCACGAGCGCGCCGGCATCGTGGTCGTCGAGCCGGAGCCGGAGGAGCTGGCCCCGCTGGCAGCCTCCCTCGCCGCGCACGGCGTCACCGCGCGCCTGCGTCCGAGCACCGTCCGCTTCAGCGCGCACGCCGGCACCACCGACGCGACCCTCGCGCTGCTCCGCGCCGCCCTGATCTCGTCGGCCACGAGCATCGACTACTAGGCCGGATTCCGCGCGTTCACACACTGGTTACACATTCGTAGCGGTGAGAAGCACACGGATGTCATTCGCCGGGTTAGGTTCGAGTCATCAGGTACAGCGCCTGGTCGAGACGGCCACAGAAGTACGGCTCGACATCGCGCAGACGCCGAAGGGACACTGCGCGGTGCACGACACGCACCGATGAGGCCGGCTCGAGGACATGAGCCGGGGGCTCCGGCCCCCGGAGTGTGGAGAGTCGTCGTGACAGTTCCCCAGGGCATGGATCCGCAGACCGGGACGCAGGGCGGCGTCCACCGCCGTGTCCAGCACGGCTCCTCGGATCCGGCCGATCAGCTCCTCCGCACCTACGTCCTGGACACCTCGGTGCTGCTGTCGGATCCCTCCTCGATGTTCCGGTTCGCGGAGCACGCCGTCGTGCTGCCGATCGTCGTCATCAGCGAGCTCGAGGGCAAGCGCAACGATCCCGAGATCGGCTACTTCGCCCGGCAGGCCCTGCGCCGCCTCGACGAGCTGCGCGTGCAGCACGAGCGCCTCGACTTCCCCATCGCCGTCGGCCGGGGCGGCACGCTCCGTGTCGAGCTCAACCACTCGAACATGTCGGTGCTGCCGAGCGGGCTCCAGATGGGCGACAACGACGCGAGGATCCTCGCCGTCGCGCTCAACCTGCAGAGCGAGGGCGCCGCGGTCACCGTCGTGTCCAAGGACATGCCGATGCGCGTGAAGGCCGCCTCCATCGGCCTCGCCGCGGAGGAGTACCTGGCCGAGCAGGCCCCCGAGTCCGGCTGGACCGGCATGGACGACGTGACGCTCGGCGGCGACGCGATGAGCGAGCTCTACGACCGCGAGCGGCTCTTCACGGACGTCGTGGCCGACATCCCGGTCAACACCGGACTCGTCGTCCACTCCGACCGCGGCTCCGCTCTCGCGAGGGTCACCGGCAAGCGGCAGATCACGCTGGTCCGCGGCGACAAGGACGTGTTCGGCCTGCACGGGCGCTCGGCGGAGCAGCGGCTCGCGATCGACCTGCTGCTCGACCCGGAGGTCGGCATCGTCTCGCTCGGCGGCCGGGCCGGCACCGGCAAGTCGGCGCTGGCGCTCTGCGCGGGCCTGGAGGCGGTGCTGGAGAAGCGCCAGCACAAGAAGATCATGGTCTTCCGGCCGCTCTACGCGGTGGGCGGCCAGGACCTCGGCTTCCTGCCCGGCGACGCGGCCGAGAAGATGAACCCCTGGGCGCAGGCGGTCTTCGACACGCTCGGGGCGCTGGTGTCGCAGAACGTGCTCGACGAGGTGATCGAGCGCGGGATGCTCGAGGTGCTGCCGCTCACGCACATCCGCGGGCGCTCGCTGCACGACGCGTTCGTGATCGTCGACGAGGCGCAGTCGCTGGAGCGGAACGTCCTGCTCACGGTGCTCTCGCGGGTCGGGCAGAACTCCCGGGTGGTGCTGACCCACGACGTGGCGCAGCGCGACAACCTGCGGGTCGGCCGGCACGACGGGGTCGCCTCCGTGATCGAGACGCTGAAGGGCCACCCGCTGTTCGCGCACGTCACGCTGACCCGCTCGGAGCGCTCGGCGATCGCCGCTCTGGTCACCGAGATGCTGGAGTCGAACGAGCTCGCCTGACGGGCTCGCCGTGCGTCCGGCCCGTGGGAGCCGAGGATCCCCGGGCCGGGCGCGTCCCTGCAGGGCACCGGGGCGTAGCGTGGACAGGTGAGCATCCTCGACGATGCGCTCCTGGAGCGCTTCCGCACCCGCGCGGCCGACTACGACGAGCGCAACGCGTTCTGCGCGGACGACCTGGAGGAGCTGCGCTCGATCGGGTACCTGGCGCTGCTCGTCCCCGAGGAGCTCGGCGGTGCCGGCCTCGGCCTGGAGCAGGCGGCCGCCGAGCAGACGCGCCTCGCGACGGCCGCGCCCGCGACCGCGCTCGCCGTCAACATGCACCTGGTCTGGACCGGGATCGCGCGACTCCTGCTCGAGCGGGGCGACGACTCCCTCCGCTCGGTTCTCGTCGACGCCGCGGCGGGTCACGTCTTCGCCTTCGGCAACAGCGAGGCGGGCAACGACCTCGTGCTCTCGGACTCGCTGACGCGGGCGGAGCCGCTCGGGGACGGCGCCTACCGCTTCACCGGCACGAAGGTCTTCACCTCCCTCGCGCCCGCCTGGACGCGGCTCGGCGTGTTCGGCCGCGACGACAGCGGGTCGGAGCCGCGGCTCGTGCACGGCTTCGTGCACCGTGAGAGCCCGGAGTCTCCGGTTGCCGGGCTCGAGGTCCGCGACGACTGGGACACGCTCGGCATGCGGGCGACCCAGAGCCGCACGACGGTGCTCGACGGCGTCGTCGTCCCGGCCGAGCGGATGATCCGCTCGCTGCCCGTCGGACCGACCGCCGACCCCTTCGTCTTCGCCGTCTTCGCGGCCTTCGAGCTGCTGATCTCCTCGGTCTACCTCGGTGTCGCGCAGCGCGCGCTCGAGCTCGCCGTCGTCTCCGTCCGCCGACGGACCTCCCTCCGGGCGGGAGGGCGGCCACTGGCGGAGGACCCCGAGGTGCGGCACCGGGCGGCTGAGGCGGGGATGCTGCTCGACGGGCTCGAGGCGCCCCTGCGCTCGGCGGCGGCCGACGTGGACGCGCTCGTCGACCGCGGCGCGCGCTGGTTCCCCTCGCTGGTCGGGGTGAAGATCCGCACCACGGAGGGAGCGCTCCGCGTGGTCGAGAGTGCCGTCCGGATCGCGGGCGGGTCGGCGTACCAGCGCAGGTCGGAGCTCGGCCGCCTCTACCGCGACGTGCTCGCCGGGCAGTTCCACCCCTCCGACGACGCGTCGGCGCACGGCGCCTGGGCGTCGCTCCTGCTGGGACCGCTGCCACCGCGCGACTGAGGCCGGGCTGGGACCCGCCGCCGCCCGAGCACGCCGGCGGGCCGCCCTGTGGAGAACTCCGACGCCCCGCGGGCGTCGCACCCTAGTCTCGGCGGATGCTCCGCGGATCTCTGCTCGACCGGGCCGCCCTGCTCCTCGGCGCCCTGGCGCTCCTCCTGATCGGGGGCCCGCACCTCGGTCGGGCGCCCGGCCTCGTCCCAGTGGCGCTCGCGAGCGTGCCGCTGGTGCTGGCGGACGTGCGCGGGCACCGGCTCCCGAATGCGGTCACGC
Source organism: Rathayibacter sp. AY2B7 (assembly GCF_002931635.1). Lineage (NCBI taxonomy): Bacteria > Bacillati > Actinomycetota > Actinomycetes > Micrococcales > Microbacteriaceae > Rathayibacter > Rathayibacter sp. AY2B7. Next base: position 11,436 of record NZ_PSUC01000060.1, read on the forward strand.
TCCCGCTGCTGATGGTCGGAGCCGTCCTCGCGCCCACGGAGGGGACGCTTGTCGCCGTCCTCGCGACGGTGCTGTGCCTGGGCGTGCTGCACGTGGCGGGCGGGCTGGGCCTCGGCGACGTGAAGCTCCAGGCGGCCCTCGCACCGCCGCTCGCGGCTCTCGGACCCGAGCACGTCGTCGCCGCGCCCGCTGTCGGCTTCGCGGTGGCCGGGCTGTGGGTGCTCGTGCTGCGCGTCCGCGGGCGGGTCGCGTTCGGACCGTTCCTGCTCGCGGGGTTCTGGCTGGTGCTCTGACGGCCCGCCTCCGCGCCGAGCGCAGGGACGGGCCGTCGGAGGGCCGGGCTCAGCCGGGGCGGGTCATCGACATGACGTCGAGAGCGCTGTCGAGCTGCTCCTCCGTCACCTCGCCGCGCTCGACGAAGCCGAGGTCCACGACCGACTCGCGGACGGTGATCCCCTTGGCGACCGAGTTCTTCGCGACCTTGGCGGCGGCCTCGTAGCCGATCACCTTGTTGAGCGGGGTGACGATCGAGGGGGAGGACTCGGCGAGGGCGCGGGCGTGCTCGACGTCGGCCTCGAGGCCGTCGACGGTCTTGTCGGCGAGCAGCACGGCGGAGTTCGCGAGCAGGCGGATCGACTCCAGCAGCGCCGTCCCCATGACGGGGATCGCGACGTTGAGCTCGAAGGCACCGGAGGCGCCTGCCCAGGCGATGGTGGCGTCGTTGCCGATCACGCGCGCGCAGACCATGAGGACGGCCTCCGGGATCACCGGGTTCACCTTGCCGGGCATGATCGAGGATCCGGGCTGGAGGTCGGGGATCCGCAGCTCTCCGAGGCCGGTGTTGGGGCCGGAGCCCATCCAGCGGAGGTCGTTGTTGATCTTGGTCAGGCTCACCGCGAGCACGCGCAGCGCTCCGGAGGCCTCGACCAGCGAGTCCCGCGCGCCCTGGGCCTCGAAGTGGTTGCGGGCCTCGGTGACGGGCAGGCCCGTCTCCTCCGCGAGGCGCGCGATGACCTTCTGCGGGAAGCCGGCGGGGGTGTTGATCCCGGTGCCGACCGCGGTGCCGCCGAGCGGGACCTCGGCGACGCGGGGGAGCGCCGACTGCACGCGCTCGATGCCGAGGCGGATCTGCGCGGCGTAGCCGCCGAACTCCTGGCCGAGCGTGACCGGGGTGGCGTCCATCAGGTGGGTGCGGCCGGCCTTGACGACCTCGGCCCACTGCTCCGCCTTGACCTCGAGCGACTCGGCGAGCTGCTCGAGCGAGGGGATCAGCGACTCGATCAGCGCGCCGGTGACGGCGACGTGGACCGAGGTGGGGAACACGTCGTTGGAGGACTGCGAGGCGTTGACGTGGTCGTTCGGGTGCACGGTGCGGCCGAGGGCCGTGGTCGCCAGCGAGCCCAGCACCTCGTTCATGTTCATGTTCGAGGACGTGCCCGAGCCGGTCTGGTAGACGTCGATCGGGAAGTGCGCGTCGTAGCCGCCCCCGACGACGAGGTCGGCCGCGTCGGCGATCGCCGTGGCGATGTCGGCGTCGAGCACGCCCAGCTCGGCGTTGGCCAGCGCTGCCGCCTTCTTGATGCGGGCGAGGGCCGCGATCTGGGCCGGCTCGAGGCCCGCACCGGAGATCGGGAAGTTCTCGACCGCCCGCTGGGTCTGCGCGGCGTAGAGGGCGTCGCGGGGGACCCGCACCTCGCCCATCGTGTCGTGCTCGATGCGGAAGTCGCCGGAGTCGTCGGTCGGGGAGTGGTCCACCACGCTGTGTTCGTCCTTGTCTGATCGGTTGGTGCTGTGCTGTCCGGAGCCGCTCACGCGGGATCCGATCCCACCGCGCTCGGAGCGGCGGCGGAGGAGGCCGAGCCGGAGTCGCGCTCCAGCTCGGAGACGTAGGGGCTGAGCTCGGGCGGATCGATGCCGAGCACGACATCGGACATCACGGTGCCGTCCGAGAGCCGGTAGTTGGCGCCCACGAGGGCGAGCCGCCCGGTCGCGACAGCGTCGGCGATCAGCGGGGAGCGCTGGAGCAGCTCGGCGACCGTGTCGCGCAGGTGCTCGCGGCCGACGGCCAGCGCGTCGGTCGCCGACGGGTCGACGAGGACGCGGCCGTCCGGCTGGGCGCCCACGAGGCGGCGCACCGCGGGGATGATCGGTTCGATCAGGTGCTCGATGTGCGGGGGGAGCCGCTCGGCGCCGGGCGCCTGCGACTGGATCGCCGCCCGGACCGCTCCGCACTCGTCGTGGCCGAGCACGAGCAGCACCTTCACGCCGAGGACGGCGACACCGTACTCCAGCGAGCCGATGATGGAGTCCGCGATCACCTGGCCGGCGTTGCGGACGACGAAGAGGTCGCCGAGCCCCAGGTCGAAGATGATCTCGGCCGCGAGGCGGGAGTCGCTGCAGCCGAAGAGCGCGGCGAGCGGGGCCTGCGCGGCGGCGAGCTCGGCGCGGCGCTCGACGTCCTGGCGGGGGTGGCGGGGCTCGCCGGCGACGAAGCGCTGGTTGCCGCGGAGCATCTCCTTCCAGACCCACGCCGGCGGGCGGGACTCGCGGGGGACGGTGCTGCTGGTTCCGAGGCTCATCGGGACTCCTCCTGGCCGATCTGCGGGGTGATGGCGTCGACGACCAGGCGGATCTCGTCCGTCGGGGCCGTGCCGTAGACGAGGTAGGTGCTGGAGCCCTCCGTCGTCTCGAGTGCGTAGGGCGTGTTGCCGGTGTCGTCGCCGGAGTCGCGGTGGTCGTAGACGGTCCAGTCGCGGCCGTCGATCGTCTCGACGCCGGTCGCCGCCCGGCGGTCGAGCTGCGTCGCGACCCAGGCCGCGTCCGCGTCGAGCCCCTGGCTCAGGCCGATGTAGCCCGCCTTCGGGGTGATCAGGCCGACGTACCAGTAGTCGGTGCCGTTCTCGCGGCGGAGCTCGGCCGCGTTGGCCTTCCAGTCCTCGGGCAGGGAGGGCACGGCGAGCGTCTGCTCCTCGCCCAGCTGGACCTGCGCGGCGACGCGGGGGACATCGACCGAGGAGAGCTCCACGGTGTCGCCGCGGGGGACGAGCAGGACGATGAGCGCCACGGCGCCGACGGTCGCGAGCAGCGAGAAGACGAGGTTGTTGACCGTCTTGCGCTGACGGTAGAGCCGGGAGTTCTCGGCCTTGCGTGCCGCCGTTTCGGCGGCCGTCTCCGGGCGCCCGAGCTCGGCGACGACCCGCGCGGACTTCGCGCGGCTCATCCGGCGGCCGCCCCTCCGGAGCGGGCCGCGTCCAGCCGGGCGCGTGCTCCGATCAGCCACTCCTCGCAGCGGGCGGCGAGGGCCTCGCCGCGCTCCCACAGGGCGAGCGAGCGCTCGAGGGTGGAGCTGCCCTGCTCGAGCTCGGACACGACGCGGACGAGCTCGTCGCGCGCCTGCTCGTAGGAGAATCCCGAGACGTCGGAGTCGGTCGCCGGGGCGTCGGGGGAGTCGGGCATGGGTCTGATCCTATCGATCGGGGCTGAGGGGGGACGGGTGGCGCGGCGGGCTCAGGACCGGCCGGCGGGATCGCCGGTAGGCCCCTCGGAGCGGGCGCCGACGGCCCCCTCCGCGAGCGTGAGGACGAGTGCGCCGCCGGCCGGCGCGTCACCGGGTGCCCGGACGACGTGCCCGGCCGCGTTCTGGACGATCGCGTAGCCGCGGTCGAGGGTGTGCTGGGGGGAGAGGGCGCGCAGGTGGCCGTGCAGGCGCTCGACCTCGAGGTGCGCGCGCTCGAGGCGGCGGTCCACCAGCTCGGCGCCGCGCGCGACCCAGCGGGTCAGCTCCTCGGAGTGCCGGTCGACCAGCACGTGCGGCTGGGCGAGCACCGGCCGCGAGCGCAGCTGCGAGAGCCGGTCGATCTCGTGCGAGACGAGCCCGCTCACGCGGCCGGTCATCCGCAGCCGGGCCTGCTGCACGCGCAGCAGCTCGTCGGAGACGTCGGGCACGACCCTCTTCGCGGCGTCGGTGGGAGTGGAGGCGCGCAGGTCGGCGACGTCGTCGAGCAGCGGGCGGTCGGCCTCGTGGCCGATCGCGCTGACGACCGGAGTGGAGCAGGCGGCGACGGCGCGCACGAGCGCCTCGTCGCTGAAGCCGAGCAGGTTCTGGAAGTCGCCGCCTCCGCGGGCGATAACGATCACGTCGATGCTGTCGTCGGCCTCGAGGGTCCGCAGGGCCGAGAGCACCTCCGGGACCGTCCGGTCGCCCTGCACGGCCGAGTGGACCACCCGGAAGCGCACCGCCGGCCAGCGCAGCTGCGCGTTCCGCAGCACGTCCTTCTCGGCGTCCGAGTCCTTGCCGGTGATGAGGCCCACGCCGTGCGGGAGGAACGGCAGCGGCTTCTTGCGGGAGGCGTCGAACAGCCCCTCCGACGCGAGCTGCCGGCGGAGCCGCTCGAGCTTCTCGAGCAGATCGCCCAGGCCGACGTGGCGCATCTCGAAGACCTGCATCGAGAGCGTGCCGCCCTTGACCCAGTAGTTGGGCTTCACCAGCGCGATGACCCGATCGCCCTGCTTGAGGTCGGCCGGGAGGCGGCTCCGCACCGACGACCAGACGGTGAAGCCGACCGTCGCGTCTCCGGACAGGTCCTTCAGCTTCCCGTAGACGTTGCCGCCGGACGCGCCCCACTGGGTGATCTCGCCCTCGACCCACGCGGTGCCGAGGCGCTCGATCCAGCCCTTGATCTTGCTGGCGAGCAGGCCGACCGGCCAGGGTGCGTCGGCGGTGGGTGGGGCGTCGGTCATCGCTGCCTCTGCTCGGAGGGACGGGGGGAGCGGGAGTGCCCTCCCGCGACGACAACGGTACGGGACGGGTCCGACACCGGGACGGCCCGGGCACAGGATGCACCACGTAGAATCAGGGGGTGAGCCAAGTCCCGATCAGCCTGCCCATGCCGCGCATGCCCCGCGCCACAGGGCGTCTGCGCGACGTCCCCGTCGAGGGCCGCAAGCGCGTCCTCCTCGCCGCGCCCCGCGGCTACTGCGCCGGAGTCGACCGCGCGGTCGTCGCCGTCGAGAAGGCCATCGAGCACTACGGTGCCCCGGTCTACGTGCGCAAGCAGATCGTGCACAACGTGCACGTCGTCTCCACGCTCGAGAGCCAGGGCGCGATCTTCGTCGACGAGGTCGACGAGGTGCCCGAGGGATCGCACATCGTCTTCAGCGCGCACGGCGTCTCACCGGCCGTCGTCCAGGGCGCGGCCGACCGCGGTCTCCAGGCGATCGACGCGACCTGCCCCCTGGTGACGAAGGTGCACCGCGAGGCCGTCCGCTTCGCGCGCGACGACTTCGAGATCCTCCTCATCGGCCACGAGGGCCACGAGGAGGTCGAGGGCACCGCGGGCGAGGCCCCCGATCACGTCACCCTCGTCGGCAGCCCCGACGACGTGCCGAACATCGTCGTGAAGGACCCGGACAAGGTCGTCTGGCTCTCGCAGACGACGCTCTCGGTCGACGAGACGATGGAGACGGTGCGCCGCCTCCGCGAGCGCTTCCCCAACCTGCAGGACCCGCCGAGCGACGACATCTGCTACGCCACGCAGAACCGCCAGGTCGCGATCAAGAAGGTCGCCGCGGGCGCCGAGCTGGTCATCGTCGTCGGCTCCGCGAACTCCTCCAACTCCGTGCGCCTCGTCGAGGTCGCCCTCGAGTACGGCGCGAAGGCCGCCTACCGGGTCGATTACGCGAGCGAGATCAAGCAGGAGTGGCTCGAGGGCATCCGCACCGTCGGCGTCACCAGCGGCGCCTCGGTGCCTGAGGTGCTCGTCCAGGAGGTCCTCGACGACCTCGCCGCCGCCGGGTACGGCGACGTCGAGGAGGTCAAGACCGCGGAGGAGGACCTGATGTTCTCGCTCCCCAAGGAGCTGCGCAAGGACGTCGCCGGCAAGCGCGACGCCCGCGGCGTCGGTGGACGCATCAGCGCGGGAGCGGGCGCCTAGAGCGTTCCGGCCCGCACACGGAAGAGGCCGCCCTCCCTCGGGAGCGGCGGCCTCTTCCGTGTCCGGTCGGACGGGGATCGACGCTAGACGTCGGTGCCCGCGCCGCCCTGCGAGCCCGACATGCGCGTGACGTACTCCGCGAACGTCGGGTCGCCCAGGATGGCGATCGCCGCGACGATCAGGGAGAGCAGCACGGTCGCCGCGATCCCGAGGATCGGGACGAGCACGGCGCGCTTGCCGGCGCGGAGCCGCCGGATCGAGATCCACACCGCGAAGGCGACGATCAGCGACTGCGCGAGCGCCACCACGACGCCGAGGATCCGTGCGAGCTCCGGCGACGCGTAGGTGCCGATGCCCTGGGAGCGGTAGAGCTCCTGGAGGGTCGTCGCGAAGCTCGAGGGGTCGAGCAGCGTCGGCACGGCGAAGAACACGCCGAGCGCGAGCAGCACGATGGTGAGCAGGCGGTCGACGGGATGCGCGACGGGCTTCGCGGCCGGAGCGGTCGCGGGCCTCGGATCGGTCTCCGACCCCCGCGGGTCGGGGACGACCACGGCGTCCTCCGGCGGCTGCCACGACCAGCCGGGCGGGGCGTACTCGCCGTACTGCGGCTCCGGACGCCTGTCGCCCGGCTGATCGTGTGCGTTCGCCACGGAGCGGTGCCCTACTTCCCGGAGTTCCCGGCCGAGCCGAGCTGACGGGTCGCCTCGGCGACGCGCGCGGCCATCGCGGTCTCGGCGATCTTGCCCCACGAGCGCGGGTCGTAGACCTTCTTGTTGCCGACCTCGCCGTCGACCTTGAGGAAGCCGTCGTAATTCTTCAGCACGGTGTCCGCGACAGAGCGGCTGAACGCGTACTGCGTGTCGGTGTCGATGTTCATCTTGACGACGCCGTTGCGGACCGCCTCGGCGATCTCCTCGTCGGTCGAGCCCGAGCCGCCGTGGAAGACGAGGTCGAGGGGGAGCGCGCCGGTGCCGTACTTCGCCTGCAGGCCGTCCTGGATCTCGCGGAGCAGCTCCGGGCGCAGGCGGACGTTGCCCGGCTTGTAGACGCCGTGGACGTTGCCGAAGGTGAGGGCGGCCATGTAGCGGCCCTGCTCGCCGAAGCCGAGGGCCTCGACGGTCGCGATCGCGTCGTCGAGCGTGGTGTAGAGGTGCTCGTTGATGTCGTGCGAGACGCCGTCCTCCTCGCCGCCGACGACACCGATCTCGACCTCGAGGATGGCGTTGATGTTCTTGACGCGCGGGAGGATCTCCTTCGCGATGGCGAGGTTCTCGTCGAGCGGGATCGCGGAGCCGTCCCACATGTGGGACTGGAACAGCGGCTCGCGACCGGCCTTGACCTCCTCCTCGGAGGCGGCGATCAGCGGGTAGACGAAGCCCTCGAGCGCGTTCTGCGGGCAGTGATCGGTGTGGAGCGCGACCGTGACCGGGTAGTTCTTGGCGACCTCGGTCGCGAACCTCGCGAAGGCGATCGCGCCGGCCGCGCGGTTCTTCACGGTGTGGCCCGCGAAGTAGTCCGCGCCTCCGGTGGTGACCTGGATGATGCCGTCCGAGCCCGCCTCGGTGAGGCCCTGGAGGACCGCGTTGATCGTCTGCGACGACGAGACGTTGAACGCCGGGTAGGCGAAGCCGCCCGCCTTCGCCTTGTCGAGCATCTCTGCGTACTGGTCCGGGGTAGCGACGGGCATGGCATCTCCTTTGACGGATGAACGAGGGGGGGGGTCGGGCGAGGCCCGCGTCGCGGACGAGTCTAGCGAGGCGCCCCTCCGCGGTCCCTCCGCCCGTGGAGGGCCCTGGACTAGGCTTCGGGCAGGGATGGGGATCCGCTCCGCGGGTCCTGCGACGACGTGCACGAACTCGACGACGAAGGACTCCGCTCTGTGATCGACAACGAATCGCTCTACCTCCACCCCGACCGCAACCTCGGCATGGAGCTCGTCCGCGCCACCGAGGCCGCCGCGATCCGTGCCGTGCCCTTCATCGGCAAGGGCGACAAGAACGCCGCCGACGGCGCAGCGGTCGACGCCATGCGCACCTTCCTCGGGACCGTGAACTTCGACGGAGTCGTCGTGATCGGCGAGGGCGAGAAGGACAACGCGCCCATGCTCTTCAACGGCGAGCACGTCGGCAACGGCTCGGGGCCCGCCGCCGACATCGCCGTCGACCCGATCGACGGCACCTCGCTGACCGCCGCCGGGCGCCAGAACGCGCTCTCGATGATCGCCGTCGCCGACCGCGGCGCGATGTTCGACCCCTCCGCCGTGTTCTACATGGAGAAGATCGTCACCGGGCCCGAGGGCGTCGGGATCATCGACATCCAGCGCCCGATCGGCGAGAACATCCGCGCCCTGGCCCGCGCCAAGCGCAAGCCCGTCGAGGAGATGCGCATCGCGGTGCTGGACCGCCCGCGCCACGCTCAGCTGATCGAGGACATCCGCGCGGCCGGAGCCGGCACGCGCCTCCTGCTCGACGGCGACGTCGCGGGTGGCATCAACGCCGCTCGCCACGACTCCCGACTCGACATGTGCGTCGGCACCGGAGGCACGCCCGAGGGCATCATCACGGCCTGCGCCATCCGCGCGCTCGGCGGAGTGATCCAGGGCATCCTCCGCCCGAAGGACGACGACGAGCGCCAGCGCGCCATCGACGCCGGCCACGACCTCGATCGCGTCCTCCACGCCAACGACCTCGTCCGCAGCGACAACACCTACTTCGTCGCGACCGGAGTGACGAACGGCGGGCTCGTGAAGGGCGTGCGCAAGGAGGGCCACGTCATCACGACGGAGTCCATCGTGCTGCGCTCCCGCTCGGGCACCATCCGCCGCGTGACCGCCCAGCACCTCGCGGAGAAGTGGGTCTAGGCCGTCACTCTCTCTCAGAGACGCCGCACTGCTGCCGAGGCGCCGTCCCGCCGACGGCGCCTCGGCGAGAGCGGTGGCGTCTCGGCGTGTGATGGGCGATAGAACGTCGGCCTCGATCATCACCAGGTGAGCGGGCGGAGCCGCGGCGGGTCTCGATGCGCGTCGCGGGCGCTACTCCGCCGAGCCGCGGAGGTGGAGCGCCGTCGCGAGCTGCGGTCGTCCGGGTGTCGAGCCGGATGGACGGCGCCGCCCGCGCGCGGCCTTCGCGCCCGGTGATCGCTCAACGGGGGACCGGGGACCCTACGCGCTCCGCTCGGACTCGTCGTCCGCGGCGAGCAGCTCGACGGCGGTGAGGCGGCGCGGCGAGGAGGCGACTCCTCCGACCGGGGCGATGACGCGCGACTCGTCGAGGGAGTCGAACTGGCGCGCGGTGACCAGCACGCGGCTCTCGAGCGAGCCGGCGAAGGCGTTGTAGGAGTCGACCGTCTTCTCGAGCGAGCGGCGCAGGCCCTCGGCGTGGTCGGCGAGGGTGCCGAGACGGGCGTAGAGCGTCTTGCCGAGGTCGAGCAGGCGCTTGGCGTCGTCGGTGAGCACGTTCTGCTGCCAGGTGTAGGCGACGGTCTTCAGCACCGACCACAGGGTCACCGGCGAGGCGAGGGCGACGCGCTTGCGGAACGCGTACTCGAGCAGGCTCGGGTCGGCGTCGAGCGCGCTCGCGAGCAGCGGCTCGCTCGGCACGAACGCGATGACGAACTCGGGGCTCGCCGGGAGCCCGGTCCAGTAAGAGCGGGCGGCCAGCGCGTCCACGTGGCCGCGGAGGGCGCGGACGTGCGCGCGCAGGAGCCCCGCGCGCCGCGCCTCCTCCTCTCCGCCGGCGCCCGCGGGGATCGCGCTCGCCTCCAGGTACGCGTCGAACGGCACTTTGGCGTCCACCGCGATCGCCTTGCCGCCGGGCAGGCGGACCACCATGTCGGCGCGGCCGCGGCCCGCCTCGCCCTCGAGCCCGAACTGCACGTCGAAGTCGACCCGCTGGGTGAGCCCGGC
>NZ_PSUC01000061.1:0-20847 GCF_002931635.1 Rathayibacter sp. AY2B7
GGAGCTGATGGACGAGGCGGCGCTCGCCGCCATCTCGCGCTACACCGGAGCGGCCCTGGACCGCGGTGCCGCCTACCTCCTCGTCCAGACGGACGGCGGTGATCGCGGCGGAGGCGGCGGCCGCAGCGACGACGCTCGGGAAGTACGCGCCGACCGTGGCCACGCGTCCGGTCGGGATCGGGCGGAGCTTCACGGTGGCCTCCACGATGACGCCCAGCGTCCCCTCGGAGCCGGTCAGGAGCGCGGTGAGGTCGTACCCGGTGACTCCCTTCACGCTGCGGCGGCCGGTGCGGAGCAGGCGTCCGTCGGGGAGGACGACCGTCAACCCGAGCACCGCTTCCCGGGTCACGCCGTACTTGGCGCACAGCAGCCCCCCGGCGTTCGTCGCGATGTTGCCGCCGATGCTCGAGATCGCGCGGCTCGCGGGGTCGGGCGAGAAGACGAGGCCGTGCGGAGCGACGGCGTCCGACAGCGCCTGATTGATGACCCCGGGCTCGACCACCGCCAGCTCGTCCTCGAGCGACACCTCGAGGATGCGGTCCATGGCGGCGGTCGAGAGGACGAGCGCTCCCTCGCTCGCCACTCCCCCGGCAGCGAGGCCCGTTCCCGCTCCGCGCGGCACGACCGGGAGCCGGTGCTCCGTCGCTATGCGCAGCGCCGCCTGCACGTCCTCGACCGAGCGGGCAGCGACGAGCGCGAGCGCGCGACCCGGTGCGGAGAAGCCCGACTTGTCGGTGTGCACGGCCTCGAACCCGGGGCCCTCGGTCAGGACCGCGTCGCCGAGCGCGTCGCGCAGCTGTCGGAGGATCTCGTGGTCGTGCATGGTTCACTCCGTGCGGTCGCGGGCGGGTCCTGCCGATCCTTCCACGGGCGCGGGGCAGGATGGCGGGATGACCGGAGAGACGCGATGGCCGCGGTGACGAGCGCGGGGATCCTGCTGCACCGCGAGGGCCCCTCCGGCACCGAGGTGTTCCTCGGGCGGATGGGCGGCCCCTTCTGGACCCGGCGCCCCCGCGCGTGGACGATCCCGAAGGGCGTGCACACGGGCGGCGAGACGCCGCTGGACGCCGCGCGCCGCGAATTCGAGGAGGAGACCGGCGCTCCTCCGCCCGACGGGGAGCTGACCCTCCTCGGCGCGTTCCGGCAGAGCGCTGCCAAGACCGTCACGGTCTTCGCCGGGCGCGGACTCGCGGACACCGCCTTCGTCGCGAGCAACACCTTCGAGCTGGAGTGGCCGCGGGGCTCCGGCGTGCTGCGCAGCTTCCCCGAGCTGGAGGACGCCCGGTGGCACCCGCTCGACGAGGCCCGCTCGCTGGTGGTGGCCGGGCAGGTCGCCGCCCTCGACGCGCTGGCCGAGCTGCTGGCGGATCCGGACGGCGGGGACCGGGCCGGCACCGCCCCCTAGTCGGCGGTCGCGTAGACCCGCAGGCCCAGCGGCACGATCCGCACCACGGCCTCGTCGAATCCGTCGCGGGAGCCGTCGAAGCGCTCGGTCTCGCCGTCGTGCGCCCACTCGGGGTCGTCCCCCGCGGGTCGGCGCGCGCCGACGGTGATCTCCGGCGTCGAGAACGACTCCACCACCGGTGCCCGCCAGCCGGGCACACGGCCGACCACCGGGGTCGCCGTACGGCCGAGCAGGAGCGAGAACGCTCCCCGGGTGCGCGGAGTCCGTCCTGAGTGCAGGATGCGCACGTCGAGGTGGCCGTCGTCGAGCCGACGCCGGGCGAGCGGGGCGGCCGTGCGCGGGTGCTCCTGGTTCACCCCGACGAAGTACGACCAGACGAGCTGCGTGCGCCCGTCGCGCCGGAGCTCGAACGGATCGGTGCGCCGCACGACCGAGAGGGCCGCGATCACGGCGGCGAGCGGCTTCCCGATCCGCTTCTCGCGCTTCTCGCGGGCCGCGACGAACTCCGGGTAGACGCCGATCGAGACCGTGTTGAGCACCGTGACCGGGTCTCCCCCGTCCGCGACGACCTCGGCCACGTCGACGTCGCGGCGCTCGCCGATCGTCGCCGCGTCGAGCGCGTCCTGGACGGTGAGCAGCCCCAGCGCCTTCGCGAAGTGGTTCATGGTCCCGCCCGGCAGCACGAGCAGCGTCATCCCCTCGGCGCGGGCGAGAGCGGCACCGACCGACATGGTCCCGTCCCCGCCGTAGATCCCGAGCACCCGGGGCGGAGAGTCCCCCGAGCGCGCCTCGCGCACCACGTCGGCGAGGTCCTCCGCCTCGGTCAGCCGGTGCACGCGCGCCTTCGGGAACCGGGCTCGGACCAGCGGCTCGGGATCGGGGCGGTGCGAGTCCCGGCCCGCGCCGGGGTTGAGGACCACGAGGAGGGCGGCGCCGTCCCCCAGCGGGCTGCGATCGACGGGGGGCCGGGTCGCGCGCTCCGAGACGGGCACGTGGCGCGGCTCGGCCGGCAGGACGGCTCGGCCGACGACCGCGACCGCCGCGCCGAGCGCCGCGCCGCCGAGGACGTCCGAGAGCCAGTGGACGCCGACGTGCAGGCGGGAGAAGGCCACGGCGGCGGCGAGCGGGGCGACCGCCGCCCCCACTCGGGGCGACTCGAGCGCGACCCCGGCGGCGAAGGCGGCGGCGCTCGCCGCGTGCCCCGAGGGGAAGGACGCCGACGTCGGCACGGTCGCCAGGCGCCGGCCGACCGGGACGTCGACGAGGAGCGGCCGGTCGCCGCCGAACACGCGCTTGCCGACCAGGTTCGCGAGCGCGCTGGCCGCGGCGAGCGAGGCGGTCCCCCGCAGAGCCTCGCGGGGACGCCCCGCCAGGAGCAGCAGAACGCCGACGCCGGCCCAGAGGACTCCGTGGTCCGCGGCCCGGGAGAGCCCCACGAGCGCCCCGTCGACGACGGGCGACGGCCGACGGGCGTTCAGCCGCCGGGCCGCACGAGCGTCCGCCCGGCGCACGACGCGCGGGACGGTGACGAGTCGGCGGAGCAGGACGGACGGGGGTCGGGTTCCGCGAAGGGCCATGCGCTCAGCGTAGGAGGAGGCGCCTCCGCGGTCCCTGGACCGGTCGACGGCGCGCTACACCTCGCCGAAGCCCGACTCGACCAGATCGCCGAGCCGGCCGACCGCCTCCTGGGCCTGCGGCCCCGACGCCGAGAGGACGACCTCGTCCCCGCGGTCGAGCCCCAGCGACATCACGCCGAGCAGGCTCGTGGCGTCCTTGCCGTTCGCGTCGATCCGGGCGTCGAAGGCGGCGGCGAGCGTCACGAAGTCGGCCGCGGGACGAGCGTGCAGGCCGTTCGGGTTGATGAGGCGGACGCGGCGCTGCACGCGCTCGTCACCGGGCGGAGCCTCCTCGGCGGGAGCAGCGAGCGCCTCGCCCCGGGCCGACTCCGCGGCGGCGAGCACCTCGTCCAGCGACGCCCCCGTGCCCGCGGCGACGGCGGCCGCGACCGCCCCCTCCACCAGCGGGGCGTCGGCGATCCGGACCCGGGCGCGCGCGTCGTCGCCGAGGAACTCGACCGCGGTCTCCGCCGTCATGATCGCCGAGCCGAGGTCGCAGAGGACGACGACCCCCTCGCCGGAGTCCGCCTCCGCCAGCGCCGCCGTGATGCGGTCGAAGCTGGTGCCGATGCCGCCGTCGTCCGTCCCGCCCGCGGCGACCAGCGCGACCGAGGCCGCCATCTGCTCCGCGAGCTCGACCAGCCCCTCCGCCAGCTGCGCGCTGTGCGAGACCAGGACCAGCCCGACGCTCACGCCGCCGCCTCGGCCGCTGCGCGGAGCAGGAGCACGGTCGACACGCTGCCGGGATCACGGTGCCCGATGGCGCGCTCGCCGAGGTAGCTGGCTCGTCCCTTGCGGGCGACCAGCGGGTCCGTCGACTCCGCTCCGCTCTGCGCCGCCTCCGCCGCCGCGGCGAGGACGTCGGCCGGAGCCGCTCCCTCCTCGGCGGCGGCCGCGGCCGCGTCGACCGCCGGCGTCCACGCGTCCACCATCGTCTTGTCGCCCACCTCGGCCTTGCCGCGGAGCACGATGCCGTCCCTCGCCGCGGCCAGGAGCGCTGCGACGTCCGCGCCCTCGAGCGCGACCTCGCCCGCGACCGCGGCGGAGGCCTTCAGGAACGCCGTGCCGAACAGCGGGCCCGAGGCGCCGCCGACGGTGGAGATGAGCGTCGTCGCGACCAGCTTGAGCACGTCCGCCGGGAGCCCCTGCTCCGGCGCCGCGTCCAGCTTCGCGACCACCGCCTGGAAGCCGCGGTCCATGTTCTCGCCGTGGTCCCCGTCGCCGATCGCCCGGTCGAGCGTGATCAGCTCGACCCGGTGCTCCGCGATCGACTCGGCGGCGCGGCGGATCCACGCCGTCGCCCACGCCGCGTCGAGCCCGGCTCCCTGTGCGTCCTGCATGGTCGTCTCCTCCTCGTGCGCCGCTCCTGCGGCTGTCGTTCCGGTCATGGTGTGCGCGCGGGCGCTCAGCGTCCCCACCGCAGCGCCGCGGTCTGCACCGGGGAGTCCCACAGCTCGGTCAGGGCGTCGTCGAGCTTGAGGACGGTGAGCGAGAAGCCCTGCATCTCGAGCGACGTCGTGTAGTTGCCGACGAGGCTGCGTGCGACGGTGATCCCCTTCTCGGCCAGCGCCTCGGCTGCGCGGCGGTAGGCGAGGTACAGCTCGATCTGCGGCGTGCCGCCCATGCCGTTCACCAGGAGCAGCACCTCGTCCCCGGAGGAGAACGGCAGGTCCTCCAGGATCGGACCGAGGATCCGGTCGACGATGCGGTCGGCCGGCTCCAGCGCGATCTTCTCCCGGCCGGGCTCGCCGTGGATGCCGATGCCGATCTCGATCTCGTCCTCGCCCAGCTCGAAGCTCGGCTCGCCCGCGTGCGGGACGATGCACGGCGTGAGGGCGACGCCCATCGAGCGCACGTTCGCGATCACCGTCTCGGCGATCGTCGCGACCTCGTCGAGGGAGTCGCCCCGCTCGGCCGCGGCGCCCGCGATCCGCTCGACCAGCACGGTGCCGGCCACCCCGCGGCGGCCCGCGGTGTAGAGCGAGTCCTTCACCGCGACGTCGTCGTCGACGATCACGCTGCGCACCTCGATCCCCTCGGCGCCGGCGAGGTCGGCCGCGGTCTCGAAGTTCAGGACGTCGCCCGTGTAGTTCTTCACGATGTGCAGCACACCCGCGCCGCCGTCGACGGCCTGCGTGGCCGCGACGATCGGGTCGGGCGTGGGCGAGGTGAAGACGGGACCCGGGACGGCGGCGTCCAGCATCCCGAATCCGACGAAGCCCGCGTGCAGCGGCTCGTGCCCGCTGCCGCCTCCGCTGACGATGCCCACCTTGCCCGAGCGGGGCGCGTCGGCCCGCACCACGAACAGGGGATCCGGCACCACCCGCACCAGGTCGGCGTGCGCCAGGCCGAAGCCGGCCACCGACTCCGTGACGACGTTCTTCGGGTCGTTGATGAGCTTCTTCATCGAGGTCTCCTCCAGGATCGGGCCACCACTCGGGCGTCCCGTGACCTGCGGGCGATCCGGCGCGTGGTGGATCGCCGCCCGCACCGTCGCGGACAGCAGCCCCACGTTACGCCCTGCGCTCGCGCCTACGGCAGCGGGACGACGGCGCGCTGCGTCTCGCGGACCCACTCCTCGAGCTTGGCCGTGGCGGCCCCGGAGTCGACGGCCTCCGCCGCGCGGTCCATCGACGTCCGCAGGCGCTCCAGGACGGGCGTGCGCACGAGGTCCGGGTCGCGCGCCAGGTCGAACGCCGCGAGGCCCGCGGCCGCGTTCAGAAGGACGATGTCGCGGACGGGGCCGCCGTCTCCCGCGAGCACCGAGCGCACCACGCTCGCGTTGTAGGCGGCGTCGCGGCCGCGCAGCTCGTCGATCCGCGCGCGGGGCAGGCCCAGGTCGCGCGGGTCGAGGTCGTGCTCGACCACGGAGCCGCGCGACACCTCCCAGATGTGGCTGTGACCCGTGGTGGTGAGCTCGTCGAGGCCGTCGTCCCCGCGGAACACCAGAGCCGTCGCCCCGCGCGTCCGGAACACGCCGACGACCAGCGGCACCCGGTCGAGGTGCGCCACTCCGACCGCCGAGGCCTCGGGACGCGCCGGATTGCAGAGCGGGCCGAGGAAGTTGAACACCGTCGGCACGCCCAGCTCGGCGCGCACCGGACCGGCGTGCCGGAAGCCGGGGTGGAAGAGGGACGCGAAGACGAAGGCGATCCCCGTCCGCCGGAACACCTCGGCCACCCGCTCGGGAGAGAGGGAGAGGTCGACCCCGAGTGCCGCGAGCACGTCGGAGGAGCCGGAGGAGGAGGACGCGGCCTTGTTCCCGTGCTTCACGACGGGCGTGCCGGCCGCGGCCGCGATGATCGACGCGGTGGAGGAGATGTTGACGGTCCCGAAGCGGTCCCCGCCCGTCCCGACGATGTCCAGTGCCATCGGGTCCACGTCCAGCGGCACCGCGTGGTCGAGGATCGCGTCGCGGAAGCCGACGATCTCGTCGACGGTCTCGCCCTTCGCCCGGAGGGCCACCAGCAGTCCGGCGAGCTGCGCAGGAGTCGCCGCGCCCTCCATCACCTGCTCCATGGCCCACGTCGCCTCGGAGACGCTCAGATCGGAGGACTCGAGGAGTGCGCTGAGAACGTGCGGCCAGGACAGGGTTTCCGACATGGCTCCCAGATTATGCGACGAGGATCGCCTCCCGGCTAGTGCGACTTCCCTCCCCTGCCATCGGCCATAATGGTCTGTGTGACGAGCACCTCTCTCTCCCCCACGGCCACCGCGCCCGTAGTGAACCGACCCAACCCGGTCGCGGTCGGAACGATCGTCTGGCTGGGCAGCGAGGTCATGTTCTTCGCGGGCCTCTTCGCGATCTACTTCACCCTGCGCAGCACCTCTCCCGAGCTCTGGGGCGCCGAGACCCAGATCCTCAACGTCCCCTACGCGGGCGTGAACACGGTGATCCTCGTGGCCTCGTCGTTCAGCTGCCAGTTCGGCGTGTTCGCCGCCGAGCGCCTGCAGCCGCGCGCGACGGGCCTCAGCCCGTTCAAGTGGGGCATGGTCGAGTGGTTCTTCCTCACCTACGCCCTGGGCGCGGTCTTCGTCTCCGGCCAGGTGCTCGAGTACGCGACCCTCGTCTCCGAGGGCGTCACGCTCTCCAGCAACGCCTACGGCTCCGCCTTCTACCTGACGACCGGCTTCCACGCCCTGCACGTCACCGGCGGTCTGATCGCGTTCCTCCTCGTCATCGGCCGCGGCTTCGCGGTCAAGAACTTCGGCCACAAGGAGGCGACGAGCGCCATCGTCGTCTCGTACTACTGGCACTTCGTCGACGTCGTCTGGGTCGGCCTGTTCGCCGTCATCTACTTCCTCAAGTGACGCGCCCGCCGATGCCCCACTCCACTCCCGACCCCCGCAGGAAGGACGCCTCGATGGCCTCCCCGAAGACGAAGAGCCGAGCCAAGAAGGGTCGCCGCCACCCGCTCGCCACCCTGGCCCTGATCGCCATCGGCCTCGGGCTCACCGGCGGGACCTACGCCGCGGTCGGCGTCGCGACGTCCGCCTCCGCCGAGACGTCGTCCACCAGCCAGCAGACGATCGACGAGGGCTCGAAGCTCTTCGCCGCGAACTGCGCCACCTGCCACGGCCTCGACGCCGCGGGCACCGACAACGCTCCCTCCCTCATCGGAGTGGGCGCGGCGTCGGTCGACTTCCAGGTCGGCACCGGACGCATGCCGATGCAGATGCACGGCCCCCAGGCGCTCGAGAAGCCGGTGCAGTTCACCGACGAGCAGGTCGGCGAGCTCGCCGCCTACGTCGCGTCGCTGGCCCCCGGCCCCGCGATCCCCGAGGGCGAGGTCCTCGACGGACAGGGCGACGCGGCGAACGGCGCCGAGCTGTTCCGCATCAACTGCGCCATGTGCCACAACGTCGCCGGAGCCGGCGGCGCGCTCACCGAGGGCAAGTTCGCTCCCCCGCTGGGCGGCGTGACCGAGGCGCACATCTACGAGGCGATGGTCACCGGCCCGCAGAACATGCCGGTCTTCAACGACCTCAACATCTCGCCCGAGGACAAGCGCGACATCATCTCGTACCTCAAGTACATCGAGGCCAACCCGTCCCCGGGCGGATTCGCGCTCGGCTCCCTCGGGCCGGTCGCGGAGGGCCTGTTCCTCTGGATCTTCGGCCTCGGCGCGATCGTGGCCCTGACGGTGTGGATCACCGCCCGATCCAACTAGACGACTGCAGCGCCCTGACGGGCGCGACTGACCCACGGCACCGACTGGTGCCGACACGGCGTGAAAAGGAGAACCATGGCAGAGCACGATGAGGGTGGCACGGACCTCGCCACCTCGTCGGCCACCGGGCACGGAACGGCTCCGGCCGGCACCGCGGTCGTGACGCGGGATCGCGTCCAGGACCCGGGCCTCCCGCCGCACCGCCCCCGGATGACCGACCTCGACCCCAAGGTCGAGAAGCGTGCCGAGCGCACGGTGTACACGCTCTTCTACCTCTCCTTCGCAGGCTCGATCTTCGCGGTCGCCGCGTACATGGCGTTCCCGATCACCGAGGACGTCGCGTCGGTCCGGCTGAACACGCTGTTCATCGGCCTGGGCATGTCCCTCGCGCTCCTGGGCATCGGCATCGCCGCCGTCCACTGGGGCAAGCAGCTCATGTCGGACCACGAGGGCATCGACATCCGCCACCCCGTCCGCAGCGCGGAGCCCACCCGCGCCCGTGCGCTCGAGATCTTCGACCAGTCCGACAAGGAGTCCGGCTTCGGCCGCCGCTCCCTCGTCCGCAACAGCCTGATCGCCTCCCTCGTCGTGTTCCCCCTGCCCGCCGTGATCCTGTTCCGGGGCCTCGGCCCGCAGGACCAGAACCCCGTCGCCCTCCTCAAGACCACCCTGTGGGAAGAGGGCACGAGGCTCACCCTGGACCCGTCGGGAGCGCCGATCCTCGCATCGGACGTCACCCTCGGATCCGCCTTCCACGTCATCCCCGAGGGCCTCAACGACGCCGAGGGCAAGCTGGAGGAGAAGGCCAAGGCCGCCGTCCTCCTGATGCGCCTGAAGCCGGAGGACCTCATCGTCAGTGAGGGTCGCGAGACCTGGAACTACGACGGAATCGTCGCCTACTCCAAGATCTGCACGCACGTCGGCTGCCCTGTGGCGCTGTACGAGCAGCAGACCCACCACCTGCTGTGCCCGTGCCACCAGTCGCAATTCGACATCACGCGCGAGGCCGCCGTCATCTTCGGCCCGGCGAAGCGTCCGCTTCCGCAGCTCCCCATCACCGTCGACGCCGAGGGTTACCTGGTCGCCAGAAGCGACTTCACGGAGCCCGTCGGACCGTCCTTCTGGGAGCGATGACTCACATGTCCACCACCACCCCCTCACGCCCCTCCAGCTCCCCCGCGGAGCCCGAGGACGGCGTCATCCTCGGATCCGGCAAGTTCCAGAAGGGGTACGTCGGAGCGGCGTCGAACTACATCGACGAGCGCACGAGCATCTCCGCGGTCGTCAAGGAGTTCGGTCGCAAGATCTTCCCCGACCACTGGTCCTTCCTCCTCGGCGAGGTCGCGCTCTACAGCTTCGTCATCATCCTGCTGTCGGGCACCTTCCTCACCTTCTTCTTCCAGGCCTCGATGGTCGAGACGCACTACGAGGGCAGCTACCTGCCCCTCAAGGGCATCGAGATGTCGGCGGCGATGTCGTCCTCGCTCGACATCTCCTTCGACATCCGCGGCGGCCTGCTGATGCGGCAGATCCACCACTGGGCGGCACTGCTGTTCGTGGCCTCGATCGGCCTGCACATGCTGCGCATCTTCTTCACCGGTGCGTTCCGCAAGCCCCGCGAGCTCAACTGGGTCATCGGCTTCGTCCTCTTCATCCTCGCGATGGCCGAGGGCTTCACCGGCTACTCGCTCCCCGACGACCTGCTCTCGGGCAACGGCCTCCGCATCATCGACGGCATGGTCAAGGGCATTCCGATCGTCGGCACCTGGATCTCGTTCCTGCTCTTCGGCGGCGAGTTCCCGGGCACCGACATCGTCGGCCGCCTCTACACGCTGCACATCCTGCTGCTGCCGGCGCTGGTGCTCGCGTTCATCGCCCTGCACCTCGTGTTCGTGGTCGTCCACAAGCACACCCAGTTCCCCGGTGCGGGCAAGACCGAGCAGAACGTCGTCGGCTACCCGGTGCTGCCGGTCTACGCCGCGAAGGCCGGTGGATTCTTCTTCATCGTCTTCGGCGTCGTCGTCCTCATCGCCTCGCTGTTCACGATCAACCCGATCTGGAACTACGGCCCGTACGACCCCTCGCCCGTCTCCGCGGGAACCCAGCCCGACTGGTACATCGGCTTCGCCGACGGCGCCCTGCGCCTCGTCCCGCCGGGACTCGAGTGGGCCATCCCGGGCATCGGAACCCTGTCGTTCAACATCCTGATCCCGCTCGTCGGCCTCGGACTGTTCATCGCCGTGGTCATGCTCTACCCGTTCCTCGAGGCGTGGATCACCGGTGACAAGCGCGAGCACCACCTGCTCGACCGCCCGCGCAACGCCGCGACCCGCACCGCGATCGGTGCCGCCGGAGTCAGCTTCTACGCCGTCCTCTGGGCTGCCGCCTCGTCCGACCTCATCGCGACGCACTTCCACCTCACGATGGAGGGCGTGATCCACAGCCTGCAGTTCCTGCTCATCGCGGGTCCGTTCATCGCGTACTTCATCACCAAGCGCATCTGCCTGGCGCTGCAGAAGAAGGACCGCGAGATCGCGCTGCACGGCTTCGAGTCGGGCCGCATCGTCCGCCTCCCCGGCGGGGAGTTCATCGAGGTGCACCAGCAGCTCGACGAGTACGAGCGCTGGAAGCTCGTCGGTCAGGACGAGTACGAGCCGCTGATGATCCGTCCGGACTCGCGTGGCCGCATCACCGCCCCTCAGCGCGTGCGCGCCGGCCTCTCCCGCTGGTTCTTCGAGGACCGGATCACCCCCGTCACCCAGAAGGAGCTCGAGAGCTCGCACAGCGAGCACTGATCCTCCCCCGAAGGGCCCGGACGTTCATTCGTCCGGGCCCTTCGTCGTTCCCGCAGCGGGGCGGCGCCTGTCCTCCGGCGCGGTGGAGGTCGGCGGTGGACCGAGAGGCGGTGAGACCGGATCACAGCGCCTCGTCGGCGACAGGCCGGCAGGAACGTGGGGCGATCCTCCGGACCCCGAGACCTCCGCTCCTCGGATCACGAGACGCCATCTCACTGTCGAGCTGGAGACGTCCGCCCCCGTCCGATCATGGAGTGATCCGGCCCCTCTGCGTGCTCGCAGTGTCGTCGTCCGGTGAGGTCCCCGGTCCCCGTACACGTCGAGACGCTCCGGATTAGTTCGAGGGCACCCATCCCCAGCAGGCCTGTCAGGACTGCCCTCCCCCACTCACGGTCGATCCCTCTGTGATCGGCGACGGCGACGCTCGCCGGTGAGACAGAGGAGGCGACCTCCGGGCATCGACGCCCGTCGCTGCAGCGGCGTCTCAGGCTCCTTGTCCTCGCAATGACCGGCATGACCCGCTAGACGTACCGAGGAACTCTCAGAGCCGCAGGGGCGCCCGCGGTTCCGCCGGGATGCGGGGTCCCAATGAGTTCGGAACGGTGTGCAGAGGTCCGGAGGGCGGCGCAGGCGTCAGAGCGCGGCAGGCCCAGGGCATCCGCGGGCGCAGCAGTATCCGCGACCTTAGCGCGCCACCGCCGTCGGCACGCCACAGGCGCAGAGGAGAGCCGCCACAGGCTTAGCCCGCTCACCCGTGGCCGGAGCAGGAGCCGTCGAGACGCAGCCCCGTAGGGGTGATGACGCTGCCCGACGCTCCTGCTCGGCGCCGCTCGCTGCGCTCGCCTGCGAGCTTCCGCGTCGCGGGCCGTCGGGTTGTGCTCAAACGAGCTCCTCCGCGCAGGACGCCTCTGTGTCCTGCCAACAGGACACCAAGAGAGATCCCGCTCAGCTCGTCATCCCTCACTGAGCGGTCCCGGTCCTCACCGGGAGGTCCCGGCTCTCACCGGGAGGCTCGATCCCCCACCGATCGGCGAGTGACGCCCCTGCACGAAGCCGAACGGCCGAGCCGACTGGGCCCCGACCGCGCGTCGCTTCCTCCTGGATATGCGGAAGGGCCGGGTGCACGGAGCCGAAGCCCTCGTGCACCCGGCCCTCGGCCGTGCGATGCGCCCTAGCGGGCGAAGTATCCGCGGTAGTACTCGTACACCCAGCCGGCGATGGCGACCAGGAAGAGCCCGACGGCGATGTAGGTGATCCAGAACCCCACGGCCAGGCCGAGGAATCCGAGAGCCGCGGAACCGCCCAGGATCAGCGGCCACCAGCTCCACGGGCTGAAGAAGCCCAGCTCGGGGTCTCCGTCATCGATGTCCGCATCGAGGCGGTCCTCGGGGAGCTCGGCACCCTGCGCCTTGTGGACGCGGCCGACGTAGAACGCGATGAACGCGCCCAGCACGGCCGAGAGGCCGATGCCGACGGTACCGACCCACTCCACCTGGCCCGTGTCGAGCAGCGACCACACGATGTACGTGATGTCGGCGAGGAGGAAGAAGCCCGCGAGGAGCCAGAAGAGATTGACGTTGGCGCGCATGGCCCTACTTCACCGTGCCTTCGGACTTGTCGTACGTGGGGGCGTCCGGAGCGTCCTTCGCCGGACCGATTCCGACGGGGATGCCGGCCTCGGGGTGATTGAGGTCGAACGCCGGGGCCTCGCTTCGGATGCGCGGGATCGAGGTGAAGTTGTGGCGGGGCGGCGGGCACGACGTGGCCCACTCGAGCGACCGGGAGAAGCCCCACGGGTCGTTCACCGTCACCTTGGGCGCCTTGCGGGCCGTGATGTACACGTTCAGGAAGAACGGGATCAGCGACACCGCGAGGATCATCGCTCCGACCGTCGACACCTGGTTCATCCAGGTGAAGCCGTCCTCGGGGAGGTAGCTGGCGTAGCGGCGCGGCATGCCGACGACGCCCAGCCAGTGCTGGATGAGGAAGGTGGTGTGGAACCCGATGAACAGCAGCCAGAAGTGCCACTTGCCCAGCGTCTCGTTCAGCATCTTGCCGGTCCACTTGGGCCACCAGAAGTAGAAGCCCGAGAACATCGCGAAGACGACGGTTCCGAACACGACGTAGTGGAAGTGCGCCACCACGAAGTACGAGTCCGAGACGTGGAAGTCGAGCGGGGGCGACGCGAGGATGACGCCGGTGAGTCCACCGAAGGTGAAGGTGATCAGGAAGCCGATCGCCCAGATCATCGGGGTCTCGAAGGTCACCGATCCGCGCCACATGGTGCCGACCCAGTTGAAGATCTTCACGCCGGTAGGGACCGCGATGAGCATGGTCATCAGCGAGAAGAACGGCAGCAGGACCGATCCGGTGACGTACATGTGGTGCGCCCACACCGTCACGGAGAGAGCGGCGATCGCGATGGTCGCGTAGATCAGCGTCTTGTAGCCGAAGATCGGCTTGCGGCTGAAGACCGGGAAGACCTCGGACACGATGCCGAAGAACGGCAGCGCGATGATGTACACCTCGGGGTGGCCGAAGAACCAGAACAGGTGCTGCCAGAGCAGGACGCCGCCGTTGGCCGCATCGTAGATGTGTGCGTCGAACACGCGGTCGGCGCCGAGGGCGAACATCGCGGCGGCGAGCACCGGGAACGCGAGCAGCACGAGGATCGACGTCACCAGGATGTTCCAGGTGAAGATCGGCATGCGGAACATCGTCATGCCGGGGGCGCGCATCGTGATGATCGTCGTGATGAAGTTCACCGCGCCGAGGATCGTGCCGAAGCCCGAGAGCGCGAGGCCGAAGACCCAGAGATTGCCGCCGAGCCCTGGTGAGAACGTCGTGCTCGACAGTGGCGCGTACGCGAACCACCCGAACGACGCCGCACCCTGCGGGGTGACGAATCCGGCGACCGCGATGAGCGAGCCGAAGCTGTAGAGCCAGTACGCGAAGGCGTTGAGGCGGGGGAACGCGACGTCGGGGGCGCCGATCTGCAGCGGCATCAGGACGTTGGCGAACCCGGCGAAGAGCGGCGTCGCGAACATCAGCAGCATGATCGTGCCGTGCATCGTGAACAGCTGGTTGTACTGCTCGCGCGTCTCGACCACGTTCAGGCCGGGCTCGAACAGCTGGGCGCGGATGACCAGGGCCATCACGCCGGCGATGCAGAAGTAGATGAACGACGTGATCAGGTACATGTACCCGATGACCTTGTGGTCGGTCGACGTCATCCAGCGGACGAGGACGTTCGCCTTGCGCTGGACCGGCGGAGTGCCGGCGGTGCGCGTCGGGCGGGGTGCCGTGGCGGTGCTCATGCTCCCTTACTCCTCGTTCTCGCGGGCCGGCGCGCCGGTTCCGGGAAGGTTCGAATTGCGGTTGTACTCGGCGCCGAGCTGACCGGTCTGGCCCGCGTCGCGCAGCGACTGGATGTAGTCGTCGTACTCGCCCTGCGAGACGACCTTGACGTTGAAGAGCATCGCGGAGTGGTACTCGCCGCAGAGCTCGGCGCACTTGCCCGCGTAGGTCCCCTCCTTGAGAGGCGTGACGTACATGTAGTTCGTCTTGCCGGGGATCATGTCCTTCTTGTAGAGGAAGTCGACGACCCAGAAGGAGTGGATCACGTCGCGCGCGTCGAGCTGGATCTTGATCTTCTGTCCGACGGGCAGGTAGAGCGTGGGGATCTCGGACTCGACGAGCGAGCCGGCCGCGTCTCCGCCCTCCTGGTACTGGCCCTGGATGCCGGCGGAGTAGACGTCCTCGTCGACGTAGTTGAAGTCCCACGCCCACTGCTTGCCGTACACCTGGATGGTCTCGTCCGGATCGTCGTAGGGCTGCTCGATGGCGGCCTGGTCGCGCGCGGTGAAGGCGAAGAAGCCGATCACGAGGATCAGCGGCACGATCGTGTAGAAGATCTCGATCGGCATGTTGTAACGCAGCTGGACCGGCAGGCCGGTCTGCCCCTTGCGACGGCGGTAGACGACCACCGCCCAGATGGTGAGACCCCACGTGACGACGCCGACGGCGAGCAGGACGATCCAGGAGGTGACCCAGAGTCCGATGACGCGGTCGACGTGGTTCGTCGTGCCGGGTTCGGTGGGGAGCCAGCCCTGGAGCTGCTCTTGCGTGCAGCCCGCGAGGACGAGGGCGAGGGCTCCTGCGACGGGGGCAGCGACCCATCTGCGGATTCGGCGATTGAAGCGCACCGGTGACCTTTCGGAAGACTGGGGACCAGTTCACACGAAACTGTATTAGACCGGCTCCAGCCTACCCTTCCGCTCCGGCGGCCCGGTGCACGACGACCCGCTCTTGACGTCCCGGCCGAGTGGTGCAGTCGTGACGAACGGCGCCCGACGGCCACCGGAGTGGACTGTCGGACGCCGTTCGGAGGCGCTGCGGCCCGGGGCCGCGCGGCGTCAGTGGAAGCTGTCGCCGCAGGCGCAGCTGCCGCCCGCGTTGGGGTTGTCGATGGTGAAGCCCTGCTTCTGGATGGTGTCCTCGAAGTCGATCGAGGCGCCGTCGAGGTAGGGGACGCTCATCTTGTCGACGACGAGGCCGACGCCCTCGAACTCCACCGCGGCGTCGCCGTCGAGGGTGCGCTCGTCGAAGTAGAGCTGGTAGATGAGGCCGGAGCAGCCGCCGGGCTGCACGGCGACGCGCAGGCGCAGGTCGTCGCGGCCCTCCTGCTCGAGCAGGCTCTTGACCTTGGCGGCGGCGGTCGGGGTCATCGAGACGCCGTGGGCCGCGCTGGGCGGGGTGGCGAGGGGGGTCGCCGTCTGGTCGGTCAGTGTGTCTGACATGTCACTCCTCAGGGGACGGGCGGAACGGTCGTCGTGCCTTCCGGGATTCTACGGCTGCAACCCGGGTGGTCACCCGGGTATTCCACGACCGGTGGTCAGTCGCGGTGAGCGGCGGCGCGGAGCAGGAACAGCGCCTCGGTCTGCGCGGCGCGCTTGAAGACGCCCAGGTGCAGCGACTCGTTGGGGCTGTGCGCGCGCGAGTCGGGGTCCTCGACACCGGTGACGAGGATCTGCGCCTCGGGGAACTCGCGCACGAGGTCGGCGATGAACGGGATGCTCCCGCCGATCCCGGTCTCAAGGGGCTCGCGTCCCCAGGCGTCCGCCATCGCGCCCTTCACCAGGTCCACGGCCCAGCCGGTCGCGTCGACCAGGAAGGGGCTGCCGGTGTCGACGTCCTCGATCGCGAGCTGAGCGCCGAACGGGGAGTTCGCCCGCAGGTGGCTCTCGATGGCGGCGAAGGCCTCCTCCGCGTCCTGGCCCGGGGCGATGCGGGCGCTGATCTTCACGCGCACGGACGGGACGAGGGTGTTGGAGGCGTCGACGACGCTGGGCGCGTCGATCCCGGTGACCGTGACGGCCGGCTTCGACCACAGGCGCGAGAGGATCGCGCCGGTGCCGATCGGCGAGACCCCGTCGAGCAGCCCGGAGTCGCGGCGGAGGTCCTCCTCGGTCGTCTCGGGCACCGCTCCGTCGTGCTCGGTGAGGCCGGCGACGGCGACCGAGCCGTCCTCGTTCCAGAGCGTCGCGAGCAGGCGGACCGCCGCGAGCATCGCATCCGGGACCGCTCCGCCGAGCATGCCCGAGTGCGAGGCGTGCGCGAGGGTCCTGACGGTGAGGGTGAAGGTGACGTTGCCGCGCAGGCCCACCGTCAGCGCGGGGGTGTCGACGTCCCAGTTGTCGCTGTCGGCGACGATGATCGCATCCGCGCGGAGGGCGTCGTGGTGCTCGCGGAGGAAGGTGGGGAACGAGCGCGACCCGAACTCCTCCTCCCCCTCGATGAAGAGGACGAGCCCGAGGTCGTGGTCCTCGCCAGCGACCTCGCGCAGTGCGCGCACCGCGGCGAGGTGGGACACGACTCCGGCCTTGTCGTCGGCGGCACCGCGCCCGTACAGGCGGTCGCCGCGCACGGTCGGCTCGAACGGAGGCGTCTCCCACGCCGACTCGGCGCCCTGCGGCTGCACGTCGTGGTGGGCGTAGAGGAGGACGGTCGGCGCTCCGTTGCGGGCGGCGCGGGTGGCCAGGACGGCCGGCTGGCCGAGCACGTCCGTGCCGTCGATCGTGGCGCTGTGGATCGCGACCTCATGGAAGACGCCCGTCTCGCGTGCGAGCTCGGCGATGGCCTCGGCGCTGGCGGCCACGCGGGTGGCGTCGAAGCCGTCCCACGAGACGGACGGGATCCGCACGAGCTGCCCGAGCTGGGCGAGCGAGCGCGGCAGATCGTCGCGGACGGCGGCGAGGACGGCCTCCTCGTCGGAGGAGAGTGCGGGCGGAGTCGGAGCGTCGTGAGCCATGGAGGTAATCTTAAGAGACCCCCGATTCCAAGGACGTTCCCCGTGGCCAAGCACCCGATCGCAACCGACACGCCCGACGACGCCGGCTCCCCCGGCTCCGGGAAGGGCCGGCCGACGCCGACCCGGCGCGAGCAGGAGCTGGCCCGCAAGCGTCCGCTGGTCGTCACCGATCGCAAGCAGGCCGCCCGCGACGCCCGCGAGAAGGCCGCGGTGTCGCGCGAGCAGGCCCGCATCGGCCTGGCCGCCGGCGACCAGCGCTACCTGCCGCTGCGCGACAAGGGTCCTCAGCGCAAGTTCGTGCGCGACTGGGTCGACGCGCGCTTCAGCCTCGGCGAGTTCCTCATCCCGGTGATGGTCGTCGTCCTGCTGCTGAGCTTCTTCCCGCAGCCGGAGCTGCAGTACGCGACGCTGGTCATCCTCTGGGTGTTCTTCCTCCTCGCGGTGATCGACTGCATCCTCCTCGGCATGCGGATGCGCCGGAAGCTCGCCGAGCGCTACGGCGCCGACAAGGTCGAGAAGGGCATCCGCTGGTACGCCGCGATGCGCGCCCTCCAGCTGCGCGTCATGCGCCTGCCGAAGCCCCAGGTCAAGCGCCGCGCCTTCCCCGAGTAGTCGGACGGCGGACCACGAAGGGCCCCTGCGGTCGCGCCTCGCGCGGCTCCGGGGGCCCTTCGTGGTGCACGGCGGGTCAGGAGGCGCGGGCCAGTCCCCGGTTGATGTCCCGAGCCCACAGGGGCCCGCGGTAGATGAAGGCGGTGTAGCCCTGGACGAGGGTGGCGCCCGCGTCGAGGCGCTCGCGCACGTCCTCGGCCGTCTCGACTCCTCCGACGGAGATCACGCAGAAGGCCGCGGGGACGACGCCGCGGATCACGCGGAGCACCTCGAGCGAGCGCGCGGCCAGCGGGGCACCGGAGAGGCCGCCGGCGCCGGCCGCCTCGACCACGGCACGGTCGGTCGAGAGGCCCTCCCGGGAGAGTGTCGTGTTGGTCGCGATGATCCCGTCCAGACCCAGGCGGACGGCGAGCTCGGCGACCCGGCCGACCTCGTCGTCGGAGAGGTCCGGGGCGATCTTGACCAGCAGTGGTGTCATGTCGGCGGCGTCCTTGACGGCCGCGAGGAGCGGCTCGAGGCGGTCGATCTCCTGCAGGCCGCGGAGACCGGGGGTGTTCGGCGAGCTGACGTTCACGACGAGGTAGTCGGCGAGCGGCGCGAGCAGGCGCGTGCTGATCAGGTAGTCCTCGATCGCGTCGTCCACCTCGACCACCCGGCTCTTGCCGATGTTCACGCCGATCACGGGGCGGTGGCGCGCGCTGCGCAGCCGGATCAGCCGCTGCGCCGCAGCCTGGGCGCCGTGATTGTTGAAGCCCATCCTGTTGACGACGGCGCGGTCCGCGATCAGCCGGAAGAGGCGCGGCCGGTCGTTGCCCGGCTGCGCCCGAGCGGTCAGGGTCCCGACCTCGACGTGTCCGAAGCCGAGCGCGCCGAAGCCCAGGACCGCGGTGGCGTCCTTGTCGAAGCCGGCCGCGACGCCGAACGGGGTCTCGAAGCGGAGCCCGAGCGTCTCGACCGCGGGCGTTCCGCGCGGGACGGTGGTCCGGCGCAGGACCGGAGCGAGGGCTCCGAGGGCCCGGATCACCGGAAAGCTCAGGTGGTGAGCCCGCTCCGGGTCGAGGCGGCGCAGGACGGTGCGGAACAGGAGCGGGTACACCCGGGCCTCAGATCTCGTCGGCGCTGTGCGGCACGGAGGTGCGCTCGGCGCGGAGCAGGGTGATCGCCGACTCGAAGTCGTCCAGCGAGTCGAACGCCTGGTAGACGCTCGCGAAGCGGAGGTAGGCGACCTCGTCGAGCTCCCGCAGCGGCGGCAGGATGGCGAGGCCGATGTCGTTCGCGTCGATCTGCGAGGCGCCCGTGGAGCGGATGCTCTCCTCCACCCGCTGCGCGAGCACGGCCAGATCGGTGTCGGTGACGGGCCGGCCCTGGCAGGCCTTGCGGACGCCGCTGACGATCTTCTCGCGGCTGAACGGCTCCACGACTCCGCTGCGCTTGATCACGACGAGGCTCGCGGTCTCGGTCGTCGAGAAGCGCCGGCCGCATGACGGGCACTGGCGGCGGCGGCGGATCGAGAGGCCGTCGTCGCTCGTGCGCGAGTCGATCACTCGGGAGTCGGGGTGCCGGCAGAAGGGGCAGAACATCGAGGGCCTCTCGGTCTCAGGCGAAGCGGGCGTCGACGGCGTCGCCGTGGGCGGGCAGCGCCTCGGCGTCGCTGAGAGCGCGGATGTGCGGGGCGACGCGCTCGAGCGCACCGCGGTCGTACGAGATCAGCTGCTGCGGCCGGAGGAAGGTGTAGGCGCCGAGCCCGGAGGAGAAGCGCGCCTGCCCCAGCGTCGGGAGCACGTGGTTGGAGCCGGCGAGGTAGTCGCCCAGGCTCACCGGGGTGGTCGGGCCGAGGAAGATCGCGCCGGCGTCGTGGATCCGCTCGGCCGTCGCGACGGGGTCGGCCGTGTGCAGCTCGAGGTGCTCGGGGCCGTAGGCGTCACTGAACGCGCAGGCGAGCTCGAGGTCGTCGACGATCACGAGCGCGGACTGCGGGCCGTCGAGTGCGATGGCCACGCGCTCCGCGTGGTGGGTGGCGGCGGCCTGGGCGGCGACCTCGCGCTCGACGGCGGCGGCGAGCTCGGCGCTGTCGGTGACCAGGACCGCGGAGGCGGCCTCGTCGTGCTCGGCCTGGCTGACCAGGTCGGCGGCGACCAGGCGCGGGTCGGCGGAGTCGTCGGCGATCACGAGGATCTCGGTCGGGCCCGCCTCGGAGTCGATGCCGACCTGGCCGAGCACCTGGCGCTTCGCGGTGGTGACCCAGACGTTGCCCGGCCCGGTGATGATGCTGACGGGGTCCAGCCCGATCGAGTCGACGCCGTAGGCCAGTGCGGCGACGGCTCCGGCGCCTCCGACCGCGTAGACCTCGTCGATACCGAGCAGAGCGGCCGCCGCGAGGATCGTGGGGTGGACGGAGCCGCCGAACGCCTTCTGCGGCGGCGAGACCAGGGCGATGGAGGCGACTCCGGCGGCTTGCGCGGGCACGGCGTTCATGACGACGCTCGACGGGTAGACCGCCTTGCCGCCGGGGACGTACAGCCCGGCGCGGGCGACGGGCTGCCAGCGCTGGGTGACCGTGGCGCCGTCGTCGAGCTCGGTGGTGCGGGGCGGGGGGATCTGCGCGGCGCTGGCGCGGCGGACGCGCGCGATCGCCTCCTCGAGTGCGCTGCGGATGGCGGGGTCGAGGCGGTCGAGCGCCTCGGCGATCTGCTCGGCGGGCACGCGGAGGTGCGGGGGGCGCACGCCGTCCAGCCGCTCCGCCTGGTCGAGGAGCGCTTCCGCGCCGCGTTCGCGGACGTCGGCGATCAGCTCGGCGACGACGGGCCCGACGGAGGCGGACGTGCCCGGATTGCGGGGCACGAGGGCGAGGAGCTCGGCGGAGGAGGGACGACGGCCGCGGAGGTCGAGAGTCTGGATCATGGCCGCCCCAGTCTACGCGCCGCCCTCCCCCCGCTCC
>NZ_PSUC01000062.1:0-20762 GCF_002931635.1 Rathayibacter sp. AY2B7
CTCCGTACGAGCCCTACATCCGCGTCGCGGAGCTGCTGGCCCAGCACACCCCCGGCGACTTCGCCAAGAAGACCGTCCTGGTCAACTCCGGCGCCGAGGTCGATGAAGCTGTTGCCGTCGACGTCGACCAGGATCGCGCCGTGCGCGCGGTCGATGTAGACGGGGAGCGCGGTGCCGACGCCGGTGGGAACGACGGCGAGGCGGCGCTCGTGCAGGGCCCGGGATCGCGGCCCGGGGATCTCGGTCGCGACGCGCCGCTCCTGGGGGACTGCGGACGTGGGAACCTGGGGGGCGAGCGTGTCTGTCATGGTCCTCGGAGTCTACCCGCGGGGGTTCCGCGTCCAGAGGTCCAGACCGGCGCGACCGGCCTGATCCACCGCCGTCGAGGAGGAGCCCGATGAAGTCCGAGCACGAGTACGCGGTGTCCGTCGTCTGGGAGGGCGACCGGGGCACCGGCACGAGCGGCTACCGCGAGTACGGGCGCCAGCTGACCGTCACGGCGGAGGGCCCGGCGCCCATCCTCGCCTCGGCCGACACGCCCTTCCGGGGCGACGCCGACCGCTGGAACCCGGAGCAGCTGCTCCTCGCGGCGCTCGCGCAGTGCCACCTCCTCTCCTACCTGCACGTGGCGGTCAAGAACGGAGTCGTCGTCACCGGCTACACGGACGACGCGGTGGGCTCGATGCTGCAGGAGGGGGAGAGCGGCCGCTTCACCTCGGTGACCCTCCGGCCCCGCGTCACTGTCGCCGAGGAGTCGATGGTGGCGATCGCCCAGACGCTGCACGCCGAGGCCTCCCGGCTCTGCTTCATCGCGAACTCGGTGAACTTCCCCGTCGCCCACGAGCCGGAGGCGTCCGCGCGCTGAGGCTCAGCGGCGCTCGTGCGGGAGCGCCCGGCGGATGCGCTCGACCGTGGTCGTCGGCGGCGACTCGTTGTACGCACCGGCGAGCTCCTGCCCGGAGAGCGCGTGGACGGCCGCCATCACCTCGTCGGTGGCGTGGCGTCGGGCGCGGCCGGAGTCGGCGGAGCCGTGCCGCGAGAGGTCCAGCGGAGCCCCGAAGCGGACCGTGATCCGGTGCAGGCGCGGCACCCTCGTGCCCACCGGCTGGAGCTCCTGCGTGCCGATCATGCCGACGGGGACCACCGGCGCGCCCGTGGTGAGGGCGAGCCATGCCACTCCGGTGCGGCCCTTGTAGAGGCGCCCGTCGCGGGAGCGGGTGCCCTCGGGGTAGACGGCGAACGCCTCGTCCCGCTCGAGGATCGCCCGGCCGAGGTCCAGCGCCTCCTGAGCGGCCTGGCCGGCGCCTCGCTCGACCGCGACCGCTCCGACGCTCGTGAAGAAGGCGCGCGAGAGGGCGCCCCGCACGCCGGTCCCCGTGAAGTAGTCCGACTTGGCCAGGAACTGCACCGGCCGCGGGGCGAGCAGCGTCAGCACCGGGGAGTCGATGAACGAGAGGTGGTTGGCCGCCAGGATCACGCGTCCCTCGGCCGGGACGTTGTCGCGCCCCTCCACGATCGGCCGGTAGACCAGCCGGCCGACGCCGCCGATGGACAGGCGCGCCAGACGCGCGGAGAGGCCGATCCCCGGGGGAGTCGGCCTCTCGTGGTCGTCGTCGATCCGCATCCCGACGAAGCTACCGGGGCGTCCATGCCGCTCCGGTCATGCGGCGGATCAGCCGAACTGGGCGAGCGCCTCCTCGATGACCGTCGCGGCGTCGTCGATGAGCTCCTCGCTGATGACCACGCTCGGCATGATCCGCAGCACGCTGTCCCAGCTGCCCGCGTCGAGGACGATCACGCCGTTCGTGGTGGCGTGCTTCAGGATCGCGGTGAGCGCCTCCGGGTACTGCTTCTTCGTGCCCGGGTGGACGAGCTCGACGCCCCACATCGCGCCCTTGCCGCGGACCTCGCCCACGACCGCGAAGCGCTCGGCCCAGTCGCCGATCCGCGCCTGCAGCAGGCGCTCGACCCGCTGCGCCTCCTCCAGCAGGCCCTCGGACTCGATCGCCTCGAACGTCGCGAGCGCCGCGGCGGTGGAGACGGGGTTGCCGCCGAACGTGCCGCCGATGCCGCCGGGCTGCACGGCGTCCATGATCTCGGCGCGGCCGGTGACGGCGGCGAGCGGGAAGCCGCCGGCGATGCCCTTGGCCGTCGTGATGAGGTCCGGGACCACGCCGTGGTGCTCGATGGAGTACCAGGTGCCGGTGCGGGCGATGCCGGCCTGGATCTCGTCCGCGACGAAGACGATGCCGTTCTCGGTGCAGAACTCGGACAGGCGGCGGAAGTAGCCCGGCGCCGGGATGATGATGCCGCCGTCGCCCTGGATCGGCTCGACGAAGAGCGCGGCCAGCTCCTGCGCGCCGATGTGGGTGGTGATGTGGTCGATGGTGCGCTCGGCCGCCTCCTCGCCCGTCATGCCCTCGGGGTCGCGGAACGGGTAGCTGATCGGGAGGCTGTAGATCTCTCCCGGGAAGGGGCCCATGCCCGCGCGCTCCGGCCAGGGGCGGTAGGTCATCGCCATCGTGAGGTTGGTGCGGCCGTGGAAGGCGTGGTCGAGCGTCGCGATGGCGCGGCGGCCGGTGAACTTCCGCGCGATCTTGACGGCGTTCTCGACCGCCTCCGCGCCGGAGTTCACCAGGATCGAGTGCTTCTCGAAGTCCCCGGGGGTGATCTCGGCGAGCTTCTCGGCGACCCGGACGTAGTTCTCGTACGGAGTGACGGTGAAGAGGGTGTGCGTCAGCTTCTCGGCCTGCGCGGCGGCCGCCGCGGCGACCGCGGGGTGCGCGTGGCCGATGGTGGTCACTCCGATGCCGCAGCCGAGGTCGATCAGGCGGTTGCCGTCGACGTCGACCAGGACCGCGCCCGACGCGTGGTCCATGTAGATGTTCGCGAGCGTCCCGGCGCCGCGGGAGACGCTGGCGACGCGGCGCTCCTGGAGGGCGACGGAGCGCGGGCCGGGGAGCTCGGTGACGAGCTCTCGGGACTGGGGGACCGAGAATTCACGCATGCCCCGATGGTAGGCCTGGGACCGTTCGAGGACCCGCACCCAGCGCGTTGCGAGGCGCGCCGTGCAGGATGGAGGCGATCCCCGAACGTCCACCGGCCGCCGCCGGTCACGAAAGGTGCCCCTGTGCGCAGAACCCTCGCGATCCTCGCCGTCCTCGGCGCCTCCCTGAGCCTGGCGGCCTGCACCCCCGGGGAGCCGGATGCAGCGCCGTCCGCCTCCGCGACTCCGCTCGGCTGCGCGACCGAGGGCGACGCGACCGCCGCGGTGCAGACCAGCGGCGACTTCGCCACCAAGCCGGTCACCGTGTTCCCCAGCCCGGTCAGCGTGGATGCCACCGAGCGCTCCGTCGCGATCGAGGGCACCGGCGAGGAGGTCGCCGAGGGCGACACCGTGCTGGTCGACTACACGCTCTACAACGGGACGAGCGGTGCCGAGTTCTCGGCGAGCAGCTACGCGCCCGGTGGCCGCGCGGCCTTCGAGGTCGACACCGACCAGTACCTCGCCGGCCTCGTGAAGGCCGTCAACTGCGCGACCGTCGGCTCGCGCGTCGTCGCCGTCGTTCCCCCGGCCGACGCGTTCGGCGACGCCGGGCAGAGCCAGTTCGGCATCGCCGCGACCGACTCGATCGTCATGGTGATCGACGTCGAGCAGATCGTGCCGACCGCCGCCGACGGCGAGCCGCAGCCCCCGGTCGACGGCCTGCCGACGGTGGCGCTCGCCGAGGACGGGGCGCCCACCGTCACCATCCCCTCGACCGACCCGCCCGCCGACCTGCAGCTCGCCGTCCTCAAGAAGGGGAGCGGCGCGACCGTGGCCGACGGCGACCAGCTGATCGTGCAGTACCAGGGCGTGGTCTGGGGCACCGGCGAGGTGTTCGACCAGAGCTGGGGGAAGCCCGCTCCCGCCGCCTTCGGCACCGGCGACGTGATCGAGGGCTTCAAGGAGGCCGTGGTCGGCCAGACCGTCGGCTCGCAGGTGCTGGTCACCATCCCGCCGTCGAAGGGCTACGGCGACCAGGGCAACCAGAACGCGGGGATCAGCGGGACCGACACCCTCGTCTTCGTGGTCGACATCCTCGCCATCAGCTGACCGGGAGGCGCTGGGTGCTCCGTGCCAGGATGGGCGGATGCGCAGGGTCATCATCCTCGGCTCGACCGGGTCCATCGGCACGCAGGCTCTCGACGTCATCGGTGCGAACCGCGAGCGGTTCGAGGTCGTCGGCCTCGCCGCCGGCTCGAACCGGGCGGCGGTCGCCGAGCAGGCGTCCGCGTTCGGCGTCGAGCACACGGCGTTCGGCGCGGAGGAGGCCGAGCAGCTGATCCGCTCGGTCGATGCGGACGTCGTGCTGAACGGGATCACCGGCTCGGTGGGGCTCGGCCCGACGCTCGCGGCGCTCGAGGAGGGCAGGACGCTCGCCCTCGCCAACAAGGAGTCGCTGATCGTCGGCGGCGAGCTCGTCACCTCGCTCGCCGGTCCCGGCCAGATCGTGCCGGTCGACTCCGAGCACTCCGCGATCGCCCAGGCCCTCCTCGCGGGCGAGCACCGCGAGGTCCGCCGCCTCGTGCTGACCGCGTCCGGCGGGCCGTTCCGGGGACGCGACCGCGCCTCCCTCCGCGACGTCACCCCGGCGCAGGCGCTCGCACATCCGACCTGGGACATGGGCCTGGTCGTCACGACCAACTCCTCCACCCTGGTCAACAAGGGGCTCGAGGTGATCGAGGCGCACCTGCTCTTCGACGTCCCCTACGACCGGATCGACGTCACCGTGCACCCGCAGTCGGTGATCCACTCGATGGTCGAGTACGTCGACGGCTCGACGATCGCCCAGGCCTCGCCGCCGGACATGCGGCTCCCGATCTCGCTCGGCCTCGACTGGCCGCACCGCGTCGCCGGGGTCGGCGTCCCGCTCGACTGGACCCGCTCCCACTCCTGGACGTTCGAGCCGCTGGACGAGGAGGCGTTCCCCTCGGTCCGGCTCGCGAAGCGCGTCGGGGAGGCGGGCGCCTCCTACCCGGCCGTGTTCAACGCGGCGAACGAGCAGGCCGTGCAGGCGTTCCACGCGGGGCGGATCGGCTACCTCGACATCCTCGAGACGGTGGAGGCGGTGGTCGATACGCACAGCGTCGACGGCGCGCTGACCCGCGAGTCGCTGGCCGCGGCGGAGGAGTGGGCGCGCCGCACGGCGGACGAGCGGATCGCCGGAGTCTGACCAGGGGTCATCCGCACGGGCTCCGTCTCCGCGGATCCGTGTCGGCGGACGTCGCGCCGCTGATCCGCTCGGCCGCGGAGTTCATCGGATCCGTGCAGGCGCACCCCAGCGTGGACAGGCGGGCCCGGCCTACAGTGTGTCGGTGGAATCCGTGCTGCTCTTCGTCCTCGGCGTCGTCATCATCGCCGTCGGCGTCGCCCTCTCCATCGCCCTGCACGAGGTCGGGCACCTGCTCCCCGCCAAGCTGTTCGGGGTCAAGGTCACGCAGTACATGATCGGGTTCGGGCCGACCCTCTTCTCCCGGCGCCGAGGCGAGACGGAGTACGGCGTCAAGGCGATCCCGCTCGGCGGCTACATCGCCATGATCGGCATGTACCCGCCGAAGCACCCGGGGGACCGGCCCACGGAGTCGAGCACCGGCTTCTTCAACGGCCTGGCGTCCTCCGAGGCCCAGCTCGAGGAGCCCCGGCGCGGCGCCTACGCCACGATGATCGACGAGGCCCGCGCCGCCAGCGCCGAGACGATCGGTGACGGCGAGGACCACCGCGCGTTCTACCGGCTCCCCGTGTGGAAGCGCGTGATCGTCATGGCCGGCGGCCCCTTCATGAACCTCGTGATCGCCACGGTCCTCTTCACCGTCCTCCTCTGCGGCATCGGGATCCCGCAGAGCACCAGCACCCTCGCCGCGGTCTCGCAGTGCGTGGTCCCGGAGTCGCAGCGCGCGACCGCGACCTGCACCGCCGACGACCCGCTGGCACCCGGAGCCGCGGCGGGCCTGCTGCCGGGCGACACGATCACGGCGATCGACGGCACTCCGGTGAGCACCTGGAACGACCTGACCCCGATCATCCAGCGCTCCGCGGGCGTCCCGCTCAGCGTGTCCGTCCAGCGCGACGGCGCCCCGCTGACCCTCACGATCACCCCCGCCGAGAACGAGGTCGCGGTGACCGACGCGAACGGCGCCCCCGTCACCGACGCCTCCGGTGCGATCGAGACGCAGACGGTCGGCTTCATCGGCATCTCGCCCACGTCGGCCCTCGCGCAGCAGCCGATCACCGCGGTGCCCGAGACGGTCTGGTCGAACATCACCAGCGTCGCCCACGTCATCCTCAACCTTCCGCAGCGCCTCATCGACGTCGCCCAGGCGGCGTTCGGCTCGGAGGCCCGCGACGCCAACGGCCCGATCAGCGTCGTCGGAGTCGGCCGGATCGCGGGCGAGATCGCCGCCTCCGACCAGCTCCCCGTCGTGTCGAAGGTGCAGACGATGGTCGGCGTCCTCGCCTCGCTCAACGTCGCCCTCCTCGTCTTCAACCTGGTGCCGCTGCTCCCCATGGACGGCGGCCACATCGCCGGCGCCCTCTGGGAGGGCCTGCGCCGCCGGATCGCCAAGCTCTTCGGACGCCGCGACCCCGGCCCCGTCGACATCGCCCGCCTGCTCCCGCTCACCTACGTCGTCGTCCTCGTCCTCGGCGGCATGAGCGCCCTCCTCATCTACGCCGACATCGTCAAGCCGATCACGCTGTTCTGAGTTGGATTCCACGCCGGGCCTCGCCCGGCGTGGCGCGGTCGGCTTCTCGGGGTGGGGGCGTGGGTGGAGCGGGGTGCGGGCGGCTGGGGCGAATCGCTGGGACGCCATTCACTCGTTCGCCTCGGGGGTGCGACCGTCTGCGGTGAATCGCTCGGACGGGATCGGCGGTTCGGCTCGGGAGCGAGGCGACCGCGGATCGTGCGGTCTCGGGCTGAGAGCATGTGCGGTGGACGGGTTCCGAGGCGCGCAGGAGGGGCGGCGGCTGGGAAGGTGCGGCGAGCGGACGAGGGGTCCCGCGGCGCGCGTACGATGGGGCGCGTGCCAGCAGTGAATCTGGGTCTTCCCAAGGTCCCCATGACCCTCGCCCCCCGCCGCAAGTCCCGCCAGATCAAGGTGGGCAAGGTGCTCGTGGGCGGTGACGCGCAGGTCAGCGTCCAGTCGATGTGCACCACACCGACGACGAACATCAACGCGACCCTCCAGCAGATCGCCGAGCTCACCGCGTCCGGCTGCGACATCGTCCGCGTCGCGGTGCCGAGCCGCGACGACGCGGAGGCGCTGCCGATCATCGCCAAGAAGAGCCAGATCCCGGTCATCGCCGACATCCATTTCCAGCCCAACTACGTCTACGCCGCGATCGACGCCGGCTGCGCCGCGGTCCGCGTGAACCCGGGCAACATCCGCAAGTTCGACGACCAGGTCGGCAAGATCGCCGCCGCCGCGAAGGCCGCCGGCGTCTCGATCCGCATCGGCGTCAACGCCGGCTCCCTCGAGCCGAGCATCCTGCAGAAGTACGGCAAGCCCACCCCCGAGGCCCTCGTCGAGAGCGCCGTCTGGGAGGCCAGCCTCTTCGAGGAGCACGACTTCCACGACTTCAAGATCTCGGTCAAGCACAACGACCCCGTCGTCATGGTGAAGGCCTACCGCCAGCTCGCCGAGCGCGGCGACTGGCCCCTCCACCTCGGCGTCACCGAGGCCGGCCCCGAGTTCCAGGGGACCATCAAGTCCGCCACCGCCTTCGGCATCCTCCTCGGCGAGGGCATCGGCGACACCATCCGCGTGTCCCTCTCGGCCCCGCCCGCGCAGGAGGTCAAGGTCGGCCTGCAGATCCTCCAGTCGCTGAACCTCCGCGAGCGCAAGCTCGAGATCGTCTCCTGCCCCAGCTGCGGCCGCGCGCAGGTCGACGTCTACACGCTCGCCAACGACGTCACCGCCGGCCTCGAGGGCATGAGCGTCCCGCTGCGCGTCGCCGTCATGGGCTGCGTCGTCAACGGACCCGGCGAGGCCCGCGAGGCCGACCTGGGCGTCGCCTCCGGCAACGGCAAGGGCCAGATCTTCGTCAAGGGCGAGGTCATCAAGACCGTCCCCGAGGCCGAGATCGTCCAGACCCTCATCGAGGAGGCCAACCGCCTGGCCGCCGAGATGCCGGCCGACGACACCTCGACCGGAGCCCCGGTCGTCACCGTCGGCGCGAACTGAGACGGCGCGGGGCGGATCGACGTGGTCCGCCCCGCACTGCGCCTCGCGCTCGTGGTCGTCGCCGCCGCGCTCCTCGCCTCCGGTGTCGCCGCGCTCCGCAGCGGCCCGTCCTCCGAGGCCGGCGAGTGCATCGACAGCCGCAGCCCGCAGGACCCCTTCGGCTGCGACCGCTGGGTGCTGACCGCGGCCGAAGGGGAGACCCCGTACACGGCCTGGGTCGAGGACGCCCGCGTCCGCCTCCGCTCCGAGAGCGTCGGGGGTGCGCCGACCCTGGTCGTCGGCACCGGCTGCCTCGTGGTCAGCGCCGCCTACCGGATCGACGACGGCGTGCTGATCCCCGGCGACGAGGTGACCGGCTCCGACACCTGCTCCGACACGCCGAGCCCCGAGGCCATCCGGCTCCGGGCGCTCCTCTCCGGCCCGATGACCATCGGCGGCACCCCCGACGACGTGCTGCTGGACGGCACGGGCGGAGCGGTCGTCTTCTCGCGGATCCCCGACTGAGGCTCCCGGCGCCCTCGCGAGCCGGGGGAGCGCAGCGGATAGGATCGTCCCTCGTGGTCACCCGTCTCTCGCATCTGTTCGTCCGCACGCTCCGGGAGGATCCCGCCGACGCCGAGGTCGCGGGCCACCGCCTCCTCGTCCGCGCGGGCTACATCCGCCGTCAGGCGCCCGGCGTCTTCGCCTGGCTGCCGCTGGGACTGCGCGTCAAGCGCCGCATCGAGCGGATCATCCACGAGGAGATGGAGGCCGCCGGCGCCCAGGAGGTGCACTTCCCCGCGCTCCTGCCCCGCGAGCCCTACGAGCTCTCGGGCCGCTGGACCGAGTACGGCGACGGCGTGTTCCGCCTGAAGGACCGCAAGGACGCCGACTACATGCTGGCTCCCACGCACGAGGAGTTCTTCACGCTGCTCGTGAAGGACCTCTACTCCTCCTACAAGGACCTGCCCCTGTCGATCTACCAGATCCAGGACAAGTACCGGGACGAGGCGCGGCCCCGCGCGGGCCTCCTGCGCGGCCGCGAGTTCACGATGAAGGACGCGTACTCCTTCGACTACACCGACGCCGGCCTCGACGCGAGCTACCAGCGCCAGCGCGACGCCTACGAGCGGATCTTCGCCCGTCTGGGCCTGGAGTACGTGATCGTGCAGGCCGACGCCGGAGCGATGGGCGGCTCCCGGAGCGAGGAGTTCCTGCACCCCACCCCCGTCGGCGAGGACACCTTCGTCCGGTCGGCGGGAGGGTACGCGGCGAACGTCGAGGCGTACCGCACGCCCGTCCCCGCGGCGCTGCCCGTCGAGGGCCTGCCCGAGGCGCGCGTCTTCGACTCGCCCGACACCCCGACCATCCAGACCCTGGTCGACCTGGCGAACGCGACGCAGCCCCGCCCCGACGGCCGCGCCTGGACCGCCGCCGACACCCTGAAGAACGTCGTCCTCGCGCTCACCGCGCTCGACGGCACCCGCGAGCTCGTGATCGTCGGCCTGCCCGGCGACCGCGACGTCGACCTCAAGCGCGCCGAAGTGGCCTTCGCCCCGGCCGAGGTCGAGGCCGCCACGGCGGAGGACTTCGCGAAGCACCCCGGACTGGTCAAGGGCTACATCGGACCCTGGTCGGCCGAGGGAGCCGTCCTGGGCGAGGAGTCGGCGACCGGCGTCCGCTACCTGCTCGACCCGCGCGTGGTCGACGGCACCGCCTGGATCACCGGGGCCAACGTCTCCGGGCAGCACGTCCTCGACCTGGTCGCCGGACGCGACTTCCACGGCGACGCCACCGTCGAGGTCGCGGACGTCCGCACCGGCGACGAGGCGCCCGACGGCTCGGGCCCGATCGAGACCGCCCGCGGCATGGAGATCGGCCACGTCTTCCAGCTCGGCCGCAAGTACGCCGACGTCCTCGGGCTGAAGGTGCTCGACGAGAACGGGAAGCTCGTCACCGTCACGATGGGCTCCTACGGCATCGGCGTGACCCGCATCCTCGCCATCATCGCCGAGGCCACCCACGACGACCGAGGACTGCTCTGGCCCGCGAACGTCGCGCCGTTCGACGTGCACGTCATCGCGACCGGCAAGGACGCGGCGGCTCTCGAGCTCGCCGAGTCGGTCGGCGCCTCCCTCGAGGCCGCCGGCCGCGACGTGCTGATCGACGACCGCCCGAAGGTCTCGCCCGGCGTCAAGTTCGGCGACGCCGAGCTGATCGGGGTGCCCGTGATCGTCATCGCGGGCCGAGGAGCGGCCGACGGGAT
Organism: Rathayibacter sp. AY2B7; assembly: GCF_002931635.1. NCBI lineage: Bacteria > Bacillati > Actinomycetota > Actinomycetes > Micrococcales > Microbacteriaceae > Rathayibacter > Rathayibacter sp. AY2B7. The sequence continues at coordinate 10,469 of NZ_PSUC01000062.1, forward strand.
CGTCGAGCTGTGGGACCGCCGGTCCGGCGAGCGCGAGCAGCTCCCGGTCGCCGAGGCGCTCGCCCGGCTGGGCGCCTAGACCCGACACGCCGAGGGCCCCGCCACCGCTTCCCGCGGCAGGCGGGGCCCTCCGCGCCTCGGCGGGATCCGCGGGTGGAACCCCGGGCCGCGTCGGGTACCCTTGAGGGCTGATCCGGGTGAGAGCCCGGCAGGCGAACGACCGCGGTCACCACCGCGGCATCCAAGTGAATAGAGAGAAAGGCCCGCCCGTGGACATCGACCTGAGCGTTCTGCGACTCATGGAGCGCGAGCGCGAGATCCCCTTCGAGGAACTCGTGCAGATCATCGAGCAGGCGATCCTGACCGCCTACCTCAAGCACATCGGCCAGGCCGACGACGCCGACAAGGCCACCGCCGTCGACGCGCGCGTGCACCTCGACCGCAAGACCGGTCACGTCTCGGTCTTCGTGCCCGAGCTCGACGAGGAGGGCGCCGTCGTGGGCGAGGCCGAGGACTCCCCGCGCGACTTCGGCCGCATCGCCGCCTTCGCCGCGAAGCAGGTCATCAACCAGCGCCTGCGCGACATCGCCGACGAGCACGTGCTCGGCGAGTTCAAGGGCCGCGAGGGCGACATCGTCGCCGGCGTCATCCAGCAGGGCCCGAACCCGCGGATGATCCACGTCGACCTCGGCTCCATCGAGGCGATCCTCTCGCCGGAGGAGCAGGTGCCCGGCGAGGACTACAGCCACGGGCGCCGCATCCGCGTCTACGTCACGAGCGTCGGCCGCGGACCCAAGGGCCCGTCGGTCCAGGTGTCCCGCACCCACCCGTCGCTGGTGCGCAAGCTGTTCGCCCTCGAGGTCCCCGAGATCGCGTCCGGCGTGGTGGAGATCGTCTCCCTCGCCCGCGAGGCCGGCCACCGCACCAAGATCGCGGTGCGCGCGACCGAGCCCGGCGTGAACGCCAAGGGCGCCTGCATCGGCGAGCTCGGCCAGCGCGTGCGCGCGGTGACCGCCGAGCTCAACAACGAGAAGATCGACATCGTCGACTACTCCTCCGACCTGCCGACCTTCGTCGCCAGCGCGCTCTCGCCCGCCAAGGTGACCAGCGCGTTCGTGATCGACCAGAGCCTCAAGGCCGTCCGCGCGCTCGTCCCCGACTACCAGCTCTCGCTCGCCATCGGCAAGGAGGGCCAGAACGCCCGCCTCGCCGCCAAGCTGACCGGCGCGAAGATCGACATCCAGCCCGATTCGGTGATGGACGGGGAGTGATCCCCGAGCATCGGCCGTGCGGGGGAGCGGTCCCGGAGGGGAGGGAGTAGAGTGGAAGCCGTCAGAACGTGCGTCGGCTGCCGTCTGCGCGCCCCCCGGGCCTCTCTTCTGAGGCTGGTCCTCCATTCGAACGTCCTCGCGGTAGACCCGCGTGCCGTCCGTCCTGGTCGGGGAGCGTGGCTCCACGACACAGCCGACTGCTACGAGCTCGCGGTCAAGCGCCGCGCGTTCGGAAGAGCGTTCCGGACACGCGAGAGCGTGGACGCGAGCGAGCTGGAGCAGTACATCGCACGATCCGACCGGCTCGGCCCCTCGACCGGAGGGGCCGGAGCAGCGCACGATCACACCATAGAGAACAGGCAGAACGGCCCGTGAACTGATCATGAGCGAAGACTGATGAGCGGCTCGAAATGAGACCCGTCCGTTCGTGACGCCTGCCCCCGTCTTGGGTGCAGGCCCAAGACAGGAGAGAAGTGGCAAAACCACGCGTACACGAGATCGCATCCGAACTGGGTGTCGATAGCAAGGTCGCACTTGCGAAGTTGAAGGAGCTCGGCGAGTTCGTCAAGGGCCCGTCCTCGAGCATCGAACCCCCGGTGGCGCGCAAGCTCCGCCAGGCCCTCCAGGGCCAGGGCGGTTCCTCCGCGGGAGCGTCGGCGACCCCGGCCGCCCCCGCCGCCGGCGCCCGTCCCGGGGCCCCGCGCCCCTCCGGCGCCCGTCCGTCCGCGCCCACGCCCGGCCCGGCCAAGCCGCCCGCTCCGGCGCCCGCACCGCCGATGTCTGTCGCCGAGCGCCAGGCCCAGGCTCAGGCCGCCCAGGAGGCCGCGGCCGCTCAGCGCGCCCAGGCAGCCAAGGACGCGCCCGCCGAGGCCGTCGCTCCGGCTCCGACCGAGGCCCCCGCGGCTCCGGCCGCCGCCGAGAAGCCGGCGTCCGGCGCGACCCCCGGCGGACCCAAGCCCGTGACCCCGCGTCCGGCTCCCGCCGCGAACACCCCGCGCCCCGGCGGCGCCTCGGGCGGCTCCAACCGCCCCGGCGGCACCCCGCGCCCGGGCAACAACCCGTTCGCCAGCAACCAGGGCATGGGACAGCGTCCCGCCGCCCCGCGCCCCGGCAACAACCCCTTCGCCAGCTCGCAGGGCATGGGATCGCGTCCGACCCCGGGCAACATCCCCCGCCCCGCTGCTCCGCGCCCCGGCGCGCCCCGACCCGGCGGACCCGGCATGGGCCAGCGCCCCGCCGGCTTCGGCCAGCGTCCCGGCGGACCCGGCGGCGGAGCAGGACGTCCCGGCGGTGCCGGTCGTCCGGCCGGCGGCGGCTTCCAACGCCCCGGCGGCGCTCCCGGTGCCGGTGGCGGGTTCGCCCCGCGTCCCGGTGGCGGCGGCGGTCGCGGTCGCGGCCCCGGCGGTGGAACCGCAGGAGCCTTCGGTCGCGGTGGCGGCAAGAGCAAGGCCCGGAAGTCCAAGCGCACGAAGCGTCAGGAGTTCGAGCTCAGGGAGGCCCCGTCGCTCGGCGGCGTCAGCGTCCCCCGCGGCGACGGCAGGACGGTCATCCGTCTGCGCCGCGGCGCGTCGATCTCGGACTTCGCCGACAAGATCGAGGCCATGACCGGCGTGCCGGTGCCCCCCGGCAACCTGGTCACCGTCCTCTTCGCCCTCGGCGAGATGGCGACGGCGACCGAGTCGCTCGACGAGGCCACCTTCGAGGTGCTCGGCTCCGAGCTCGGCTTCAAGATCCAGGTCGTCTCGCCCGAGGACGAGGACAAGGAGCTCCTCGAGGGCTTCGGTCTCGACCTCGAGCAGGAGCTCGACGACGAGACGGACGAGGATCTCGAGATCCGTCCCCCCGTCGTCACCGTCATGGGTCACGTCGACCACGGAAAGACGCGCCTGCTCGACGCGATCCGCAACGCCAACGTCGTCGCCGGCGAGGCGGGCGGCATCACGCAGCACATCGGTGCGTACCAGGTCGTCGCGGAGCACGAGGGCATCGAGCGCCCGATCACCTTCATCGACACCCCGGGTCACGAGGCGTTCACCGCCATGCGAGCCCGCGGTGCCCAGGTCACGGACATCGCGATCCTCGTGGTCGCGGCGGACGACGGCATCATGCCGCAGACCATCGAGGCGCTGAACCACGCCCAGGCGGCCAACGTGCCGATCGTGGTCGCGGTGAACAAGGTGGACAAGCCCGACGCCAACCCGGCCAAGGTGCGCCAGCAGCTCACCGAGTTCGGGCTCGTCGCCGAGGAGTACGGCGGAGACGTCATGTTCGTCGACGTGTCGGCTCGAGCGGGCACCGGCATCCAGGACCTCCTGGACGCCGTGCTGCTCACTGCGGACGCCGGTCTCGACCTGCGCGCCAACCCCAACAAGGAGGCGCGCGGAGTCGCGATCGAGGCGAAGCTCGACAAGGGACGCGGTGCGGTCGCGACCGTGCTCATCCAGTCGGGAACGCTGCGCGTCGGAGACGCGATCGTCGCCGGAACGGCCTACGGCCGCGTCCGTGCGATGGCGGACGAGAACGGCAACGCCGTCCTCGAAGCCGTGCCGTCGCGTCCGGTGCAGGTGCAGGGACTCTCGTCCGTGCCCCGCGCCGGCGACACCTTCCTCGTCACCGAGGAGGACCGCACGGCCCGTCAGATCGCCGAGAAGCGCGAAGCCGCTCAGCGCAACGCACTGCTGGCCAAGGCCCGCAAGCGCATCTCGCTCGAGGACTTCACCCGTGCTCTCGAGGAGGGCAAGGTCGAGTCGCTCAACCTCATCATCAAGGGCGACGTGTCCGGTGCCGTCGAGGCGCTGGAGGAGTCGCTCGTCAAGATCGAGGTCGACGACTCGGTGCAGCTGCGCATCATCCACCGCGGTGTCGGTGCGATCACGGAGTCGGACGTCAACCTCGCGACGATCGACAACGCGATCATCGTGGGCTTCAACGTCCGCCCCGACCCGAAGGCCCGCGAGCGCGCTGCTCGAGAAGGAGTGGACATCCGCTTCTACTCGGTCATCTACAACGCGATCGAAGAGGTCGAGAACTCGCTCACGGGCATGCTCAAGCCCGAGTTCGAGGAGGTCCAGTCCGGTGTCGCCGAGATCCGCGAGGTGTTCCGCTCCTCCAAGTTCGGCAACATCGCGGGTGTCATCGTCCGCTCCGGCACGATCACCCGCAACTCGAAGGCGCGCGTCATCCGTGACGGCGTCGTGGTCGGGGACAACCTGGCCATCGAGTCGCTGCGTCGCTTCAAGGACGACGTCACGGAGGTCCGTACGGACTACGAGGCCGGTATCGGACTCGGAAAGTACAACGACATCCAGATCGGCGACGAGATCGAGACGATCGAGATGAAGGAGAAGCCGCGAGGCTGATCCGCTCCACTGGAAGGCCCGGGTCCGCCCGGGCCTTCCGGCGTCTCACGGCGCTGTTCGTGCGGGATCGGGAGGGGACTCTCGTCCTCTCGCGCCCTGCGGGAGGAATCGGGGGCCGCCCGTGTCCCGGAGGTGCGGACCCACCAGCGGGCGATTCCGCACCTTCGGGCGCAGGATCGAAGAGCAGGCGCTCCTGTCTCGGTGGGTGCGCCCGCTGAACGAGCAGCTCGCGAGCAGCGCGCCTGCGGGCGACGTCCGGCTCCCGATCCAGCACCTGAGCCTTCCCGCCCCCCGGTCCCCGAGGATCAGGGAGCCGCGAGAAGGCACCCCACCCGCGCCGTCGCAGACGCGCGGTCGAGGAGCATCACGCCCCAGAAGCAAGGCCCCCTCGGACGCGACCGGTCGTCCGGGCGGAGAGTGGTTGAATGGCGAGCTGAACGGTTCGCCGAGAGAGATGTGAGGACCAGCCATGGCAGATCCGGCCCGGGCGAGGAAGCTCGCCGAACGTATCCAGGTGATCGTCGCGAAGCGGCTCGAGCGCGGTCTCCGCGACCCGCGCCTCGGCTTCGTCACCATCACCGATGTCCAGGTGACCGGCGACCTGCAGCACGCCTCGGTGTTCTACACGGTCTACGGCACCGATGAGGAGCGCGCCGATTCGGCCGCGGCCCTCAAGGCCGCCACCGGAATGCTCCGCACCGAGGTGGGCAGGAACATTACGTCCCGGCTCACGCCGTCGCTCGAGTTCATCCTCGACGCGGTGCCCGAGAACGCGAAGCACATCGAGGATCTGCTCGCCGCCGCGCGCAGCCAGGACTCGCAGGTGCAGTCGCTCGCCGCTCAGGCGGACTACGCCGGCGAGGCCGACCCCTATGTGAAGCCCCGCGAGGACGACGAGGACTAGGCGCCGAGCCCGAACACCGCGGAGCCCGTGGCGACATCGACCGATTCCAGGACGACGACGACACGGGCTCCCGGCGTGAGCGGGGCCGGGACGTCGACGGTGATCTCCGGGTCGAGCAGCTGGACCGAGGAGCGGGTGCGCGCCGAGGAGACGACGATCCCGCTGAAGGAGGCTCCTTCGCGGCCGCGGAGGACGGCGGCCTCGACGATCGCGGTCGCCGCACGGGAGGCGGCTCCGGCCCGGCGGTCGCTCGCGGCGAGGAGCGGCGGGAGCAGGGGCAGCGCCTGGCGCAGCTGCGACGGGATCGTTCCGCCGCGGGAGACCGCGAGGCAGACGGCGAGGCCGAACCGGTCGACCAGGCGCCGCAGCGGCGCGGTGACGTGCGCGTACGGCGCGGCGAGAGCCGCCTGCTCGGGATGCTCCGGCGGGGCGCCGTCGAAGGCGGTGTAGCCGGCGCCGCGGAACAGGCTCGCCGCGGCGTACATGATGGCGAGCTGGGCGGGGTCGGCGGTGTCGAGGCGGCGCAGGTAGGCGCCGTAGGCCTCCTCCTCGGGCCACGGGACGCCGAGCGCCGCGGCTCGGGAGCGGAAGGCCGCGACGATGGCGGGGTCGGCCTCGGGCATGGTCCGGAGGACGCCCACCCCCGCGTCGAGCATCATCGTCGCCGCGGCCATACCGGTCAGCAGCGAGACCTGGGCGTTCCAGCCCTCGACGGCCAGGGGAGCGCGGCGCTCGACCCGGTAGCCGCCGTCGGCGGCGACGATCTCCTCCTCGGGCAGCGTCAGGCTCGCTCCTCCGCGCTCGGCCTCGCGCGCCAGGCGCTCGCGTCCGAACCAGGGGAGGAGGGCGAGGGAGGGGTGCGGATCGCCCGCGTCGACGCTGCGCTGCACGCCCTCGTAGTCGAGCCGGGCCACGCTGCGCACGAGCGCCCGCTCGAGGTGCACCGAGCGCGGCTCCGCCCGCTCGTCGAGGGTCAGCGTCCAGACCAGCGCTCGGCGCGTCTCGTCCGGCAGGAGCGACGCGGCCCCCTCGGAGAGGACCGCGGGGTGCAGCGGGACGCGGCCGTCCGGGAGGTAGTAGGTCTGGCCGCGGCGGCGCGTCTCGGCGTCGAGCGCTCCGCCGGTGCGGACGACCGCGGGCACGTCCGCGATGGCGTAGCGGAGGACGACGCCCTCCGACGTGCGCTCCAGGTGGAGGGCCTGGTCCAGGTCGAGCGAGCCGGGCGGGTCGATCGTCACGAAGGGGAGGTCCGTCCGGTCGACGCGGTCCTCGTCGTCCGCTCCGGCGTCCGCGTGCCCGGCCTCGGCCAGCGCGGCCGGCGGGAACGGGCCGGGCAGGTCGTTCTCGACGCGGACCGCGGCGAGGGCGCGCTGGACGTCCTGGGCGAGGTCGACGTCGAGGGCGCGCTCGACAGCGGCGTCGGGGCGGGGGAGGCGGAGGCGGCGACCGGTCACGGCGCCGACCCTACCCGCCTCCTCCGACGCGGACGGCGGTCGACGGGCCCTCAGGAGCCGGGGAGGAGGTAGCCGTCCTCCGGGCCGCCCGTCGCCAGGCCGTCGGCGAGGAGCCCGGCCAGGGCGCGACCGCGCTGGTCGGGGTCCGGCCAGAGAGACTCCACCTCGGCCGCGGTGACCGGGCCGTGCGCGGCGCGCAGCTCGGCGAGGATGAGGCCGCGGACCTGGCGGTCCGAGCCCTCGAACCGCTTCTGCTTCGCCTTCACGGGCCCGGTGTGCTCGGGGTACCCCTCCGCCCGCCAGCGGCAGAGGTCGCGGATCGGGCACTCGTCGCAGCGCGGAGCGCGAGCGGTGCAGACGATCGCCCCCAGCTCCATCGCGCCCGCGTTGAACGCCGCCGCCTCGGAGAGCGACTCGGGCAGCAGCGCCGACATCGCAGCGAGGTCGGCCCTCGCGCGGGGCGGACCGGGCTCCGCCGCTCCGTCGACCGCGCGCGCGAGGACCCGGCGGACGTTGGTGTCGACCACGGGGTGCCGCCTCCCGTAGGCGAACACGGCGACGGCGCGGGCGGTGTAGTCGCCGATGCCGGGCAGCGCGAGGAGGGTCTCGACGTCGTCGGGGACCACGTCGCCGTGCTCCTCGGCTATCGCCACGGCGCAGGCGTGCAGGCGCAGGGCCCGCCGCGGGTAGCCCAGGGACTGCCAGGCGCGCACCGCCTCGCCGGGCGGGACGGCGGCGAGTGCGGAGGGTGTCGGCCAGCGCTCCAGCCATTCCGCCAGACGCGGGACGACGCGGACCACCGGGGTCTGCTGCAGCATGAACTCGCTGACGAGCGTGCCCCAGGCGGGGAAGTTCTCGCGGCGCCACGGCAGGTCGCGGGCGCTCGTGCGGAACCAGGCGGTGATCGCGTCGGCGAGAGCGTCGGAGGGCATCAGCCCACACTAGGCGGCGGCGCGTATCGTGGGCGGATGACCAGGTGGGCTCCGCAGAAGGCCGATGTGCTCGACGCTCTCGCGGCGGAGGTGCTGCACAACTACGGGCGCGGACGGGTCAAGGTCGGGATCGACGGCGACGACCCCGCGGTGAGCGCGGCGTTCGCGCTCGACCTCGCGGAGGCGCTCCGTCGGGCCGGCAAGGACACGATCGTCGCGCACCTCGCCGACTTCCGACGTCCCCGCGCCGATCGGGACGACCCCGCCGTGCCCGAGGAGCAGCGCTCCTACGCGGCCGGGTACGACTACGAGCTCCTGCGCCGCGTGCTGCTCGATCCGTTCACCCTCGGCGGCAGCACCGGGTTCGTGCTCGCGGGCTTCGACGCGGTGCGCGACGAGGCGCGGCAGGCGCGCTGGCGGACCGCCGGCCGCGACGCGGTGCTGCTCGTCGACGGCGAGTTCGCCCTCCGGCCGGAGCTGCGCGGCGCGTGGAGCACCAGCATCCGCCTCGACACGCAGGAGCCGCCGGTGGACGCGGCGTACCGCGCCACGACGGACCCGCGCCGGCTGGCGGGGATCCTCGTCGACAACCGCGATCCGGAGCAGCCCCGGCGCCTCTTCGCCGACTCCTGCTGAGCCCCGGGACGGAGGCCGCCGCCGCGGGCGGCATCCGTCCGACAGGGCCGCGGGCTCAGACCAGGGCGGCGCGGCGCACGACCTCCGCCGGCGGCACGAAGGCGCCCGCCCGCTCGACCTCGTGCACCAGGTCGACCAGCAGCTGGTTGACCGGCGCCTCGCGCCCGCCGCGGTGAGCGGTGCGGACCACGGCCCCGGCCAGGTGGTCGATCTCGCTCGGCACTCCGCGGCGGACGCTCTGCAGCGTCGACCCGGGGTTCGGCACCTCGCCCATCCGCGCGGCCATCCGGCGGGGGAGCAGCTCGACCAGGGGCAGGGGAGCGGCGGCGAGGGCGCGGACGGAGGCGTTCGAGAGTCCCTGCAGCGAGCCGAAGCGGACGCCCGACGCGAGGCCCGTCCGGGCGGCCTCGCGCATCGACCGGGCGAGGACGCGCCGCAGCCCCGGATCGTCGATCGTCTCCTGGACCGAGAGCCCGGTGATCGCGGGCAGGGCGTTGACCTCGTTGATCAGCAGCTTCGTCCACTGCGCTCCGGTGAAGTCGTCGGTGACGGCGGTGGGGACCGCCTCGCCGAGCACGGCGGCGGCCCGGCGCACGTCGTCGTCGGCCGGGCGGCCGGGGACGCCGAGCGTGGTCGTGGCAGGAGCCGTGACGGTGACGCGGCCGGGTTCGAGGTGGCTCGCGGCGAAGAGGGCGAGAGCACCCACGAGCCGGGCGTCGCGCACCTGCCGGGCCGCCGCGGTGAGTCCGTCCAGTCCGTTCTGGACGACGACGACGAGGGTGCCGTCGACCGTGCGGCGATTGGTGCGCAGCGCGTCCTCGGCGTCCTGCGCTTTCGTGCAGACGAAGGCGAGATCGGGTACCAGGTCGAGGGACTCGCCGCAGCGGACCCAGGCGGTGTGCTCGCCCCACGCCCCGTCGAGCCGGATCCCCGACCGGCGGATCGCGGTGAGATGGTCGCCTCGGGCGGTGACCTCGACGTCGTGCCCGGCGCGGTCGAGAAGGGCGGCGATGGTGCCGCCGACGGCGCCTGCTCCGAGTACTGCGATCCTCATCCGGACAGCCTAGGACGGGCGGGGGAGGGCTCCGGCTCCACCCCGGGGGTACTCCCGATCCGTCCGTGTATCCTCGCACCCGTGCTCGAGACCCCCGCCCCGGCTCCGAACGGGATCCTCCTGCTGGACAAGCCCGGCGGCATCACCAGCCACGACCTCGTCTCGCGGACCCGCCGCCGCGCGGGGACCCGCAAGGTCGGCCACGCGGGGACGCTCGATCCGATGGCGACCGGGCTGATGATCCTCGGTCTCGGCCCCTCGACGCGCCTGCTCACCTACCTCGTCGGCCTCGACAAGCAGTACGAGGCGACGATCCGGCTGGGCTCCTCCACCACCACCGACGACCAGGAGGGCGAGGTGCTCGCCTCGGCGGAGCCCGCCCTCGTCGCGGCCCTCGCCCCGGAGTCGGTGTTCGACGCGATCACGGCCCTCACCGGAGCGATCGAGCAGGTCCCGAGCACGGTCAGCGCGATCAAGGTCGACGGCCGCCGCGCCTACGCCCGCGCCCGCGACGGCGAGGAGGTCGTGCTCGCCTCCCGCCCCGTGACCGTTTCGGAGTTCGCCGTCCTGGCGAGCCGCCCGGGCGAGGGGTTCCTCGACCTGGACGTGCGCGTCACCTGCTCCTCCGGCACCTACATCCGCGCGCTCGCCCGCGACCTGGGCGCGTCCCTCGGAGTCGGCGGC
>NZ_PSUC01000063.1:0-20760 GCF_002931635.1 Rathayibacter sp. AY2B7
GTCGCCGGCGGCCGCTACGACCTCGCGCTGCGGCTCCGGACCACGAACAACCTCACCGGCGGGGCGAGCATCCTGCTCGACGGGCAGCCGCTCGCGACCCTCCCGGCATCCACCACCGCGGGAGCCTGGGCCGACCGGTCCGTCTCCGGAGTCACTCTTCCGGCGGGCACTCACACCCTCACCGTGGTCGCGAGCGGACTCATCGACCTGCGCACTCTCACCGCGTCGCGCATCACCGACATCACCGCCGGCAGCACCATCGAGGCGGAGGACTGGGCGGCCGGTGGCGAGGGAACGGGCTACCACGACACCACGGCGGGCAACGGGAACACGACGTACCGCGGCCTGCCGCTCGTCGGCTACTACCGCGGCGGCGACGTCGACCTCGAGTCCTCGTCGGTCGAGTCCTCGCAGGGCGACAACTTCGACGTCGGCGGGACCGACGACGGGGAGTGGCTCCGCTACGACGTGCACGCCGACACCGCCGGGGCGTTCGACATCAGCGCCCGCGTCGCCAGCGGCTTCGACTCGGGAGTGATCGCCTACGCGCTCGACGACCGGTCGAACATCGTCAGCCCCGCGGACACCACGATCCCGAACACGAACGGCTGGCAGACCTGGCGCACCCAGGTCGTGCAGAACGTGCCGATCCCCGCAGGGACGCACGCGCTCTACGTCCTGGTGAAGAAGGGCGGCTTCAACCTGGACCGCCTCACCGTCGTCCCGACCGGGATGGGCTGGGCCACGACGGTCGGCTTCGGCAGCTCCTACGCGGCCGGTCCCGGCGTCTCGACCTTCACCGACCAGAACGCTCGCCAGTTCATCAAGAGCGGCGGAGTGGACCGCGGCGCCTGCCAGCGCTCCCGCTGGAACCAGGTGCAGTACCTCGCCGACCGCTTCGGGCAGCGCGACACCTTCTACGACGCGTCCTGCCCCTCCGACACCAGCCAGTCCATCGCGACGTCGACCGGTCAGGGCGACGAGCTCGCCGAGGCCGCGACCGGCTACGCCGCGAACCCGTGGCGCGGAGCGGGAGCGCTCGGCTGGGGGACGAAGACGGTGACCGTCTCGGTCGGCGGCAACGACGTCTACTCCGGCACGAACTCCGCTGGCAAGAGGTACGAGGGCACGGTGACCGGAGCGATGTACGCCTGCGACAGGACGACCTCGTGCGTCGACGGCAACGGCGTCCCGAACTGGAACGGAACGAAGGGCGGAACTCGGAAGGGTGACATCACCGTTGCGGCGATGAAGGCGAACCTCAAGCCGATCGTCGAGCAGATCCTCGCCGCCACGAAGAAGGACGGCACGTCGTCGGTGCAGATCCGGTTCATCAGCTACCCGTCGGTGTTCGGCAGGCCGGGGACCTCGGTCTCCTGCTCCGGCGCGGCATCGGGCAGCGATCCCGCCTGGAGCTACACCGCGGCGGAGTCGACGTATCTGCAGAACCTGCTCGACACGCTGACCACCACCGAGGCCTCCACGCTCACCGCGATCTCGAGCGACCTCGGGCTCCCCGCCGGTCAGCTGCGGCTGGTCGACATCCGCTCGCAGTCCGAGGACCACGGGATCTGCCAGCCGCAGAGCACGCGCTGGATCGCGCAGCCCTACGGCGACTCGTCCGCGGCGGGCATCCACCCGAACCTCTCGATGTTCGCGATGGAGGCGCGCCAGGTCAGTCTCTCCTCGCCCCAGGGCTGAGCCGGTCGGAGGGGAGCCCGGCTCCCCTCCATCGGTCCGCCGCTGACAACGCAGAAGTCGTCGCACTCGCGCTCGAGTGCGACGACTTCTGCGTTCTCGCGAGCGCCGCTGGGTCAGGCCGTCGGCGTCCAGATCCGCATCGTCGACGGTCCGCGGTTCGCCCAGCGGTGGTACGGCCGGAACTCCGCCTCGAAGCGACGCCCCTCCTCCACAGGTACGGAACCGTAGGGCCAGCCGGGAGCCGCCTCGCGCGCCACGAGGGACACGCGCGCTCCCTCCGCCGTCACGACGGGCGGCACCGACGCGTCGACCGCGATGTGCTCGGTGTCCAGGCCCTCGGGCAGGTCGAGCGACTCGATCGCCAGCACGAACGGCCCGCGCTCGAGGGCGACCTGGCCGCGCACCGCGTCGATCCGGGGGTGCGGGGCGACGAAGCGGGCCGACATCGGCAGCGAGAGCCGCACGGTGTCGCCGGCGGAGAACGCCCGGCGGACGGTGACGGTCGGCGTGGAGACCGGCTCGCCGTCGAGCAGCGCCGAGCCCCGCGCGAACGGCGGGATCCGCAGCGTCAGCGCGAACTCCGCGTCCTCGAGGATCCGCACGACGATCTCGCCGTCGGCCGGGTACTCCGTCTCGACCCGCAGCGCGACGCCTCCGGTGCGCACCTCGTACGCGCCGTACTGGTGGAGCTGCACGCCCTCGTCGGTAGCGGTCGCGAAGCCGAGCTCGACGCTCGCCAGGGTACGGGCGGTGTTGGTCGGGCAGCACGAGACCCAGAACCAGGGCGCGCGGAGACTGGACTGCGCGCGGTCGGTCTCGCGCGACTCGTCCGGCGCCACTCCGTCGACGCGCTGCTGCAACGTGTTCGTGTAGAAGAAGGCGCGGCCGTCGTCGCGGGTGGCGGGGAGCACCGCGTTCAGCAGCGTCCGCTCCATCAGGTCCGCGTAGCGGGGCTCGTTGGAGCCGAGCAGGAGCCGCCAGCTGAGCATCGTGGAGCCGATCGCCGCGCAGGTCTCGGCGTAGGCGCGGTCCGGCGGCAGCTCGTAGTCCGCGCCGAACGCCTCGTCCTGGTGGTGCGAGCCCATCCCGCCCGTGACGTAGGTGCGCCGCTCGACGGTCGCCTCCCACTGGCGGCGGACCGCCTCCTCCAGCTCGGCGTCGCCGGTCTCGACCGCGACATCGAGAGCCCCGGAGGCGAGGTAGAGGGCCCGCACCGCGTGGCCGCGCAGCACCTCCGCGTCGCGCACGGGCACGTCGTCCTGGAAGTACTCGGCGCCGAACGCGATCGGCTTCAGCGTCCCCGTCCCGCGCCGCTCCACGAAGAGGCGGGCCAGCTCGAGGTAGCGCTCCTCCCCCGTCGCCCTCGCCAGCTCGGCGAGCGCCGGCTCGATCTCGGGGTGGCCGCACACGGCGACCCTCCCCTCGGGCCCGAATTCGCGGTGCACGTGGTCGGCGAGGCGCCGGGCGACCTGCGGCAGGAGGTCGTCGTGACCGGTGCGCAGCCGCGCCACGGCGGCCTGGATCAGGTGCCCGAAGCTGTACAGCTCGTGGCCCCACTCCAGGTCGGAGTAGCGCGCACGCTGGCCGGGCCGGCCGAAGCTCGTGTGCAGGTACCCGTCCGGGTCCTGGGCGGAGGCGACCCGCGCGACGAGGTCGTCGTACCGCTCCTGCAGCCCGGCGTCGTCGCTCCGGCCGAGCTCCCACGCCATGGCCTCGAGGAGCTTGTAGACCTCCGAGTCGACGAACTCGATGCCCGCGTGCGCGTCGCCGCCCTCGGCGGACGAGATCGAGCCATCGGCCGCGCGGTCGAAGTTGCCGGCCCAGCCGACGCGCTCGATCCACGAGCGGCAGTGCTCGATGACGGCGGAGGAGTTGAGGTCCTGGTAGTGCTTCCAGAAGCCGCCGGTGAGGCGGATCTCGTCCTGGCGGAGCGGTCGGAGCACGCTCCGCGAGGGGGCGACCGGGCCGCCGAGGGCGGTGGCGGTGGGGGCGGTGAGGGTCACGGTGTCTCCTTGGAGGGACGGGTCAGTCCTTGACGGCGCCGGCGGTGACTCCCGCCGAGACGTACCGCTGGGCGACGACGAGGAGGACGGCGGCCGGGAGCGAGGCGACCACGGCGGTCGCCATGATCGAGTTCCACTCCTGGTTGTTGTTGCCGATGTACTTGTAGATGCCGAGGGTGATCGGCTGGAGCTTCCCGCCGCTGTCCAGCGTCGAGGCGAAGATGAAGTCCGACCAGGCCCAGAGGAACGCGAACAGCGAGACGGTGACCACGGAGTTGCGGCTGATCGGCATGATCACCGAGGTGAAGGTGCGCCAGGCGCTCGCTCCGTCCATCCGGGCCGCCTGGGTGAGCTCGTCGGGGATCCCGGACATGAACGCCGTGAAGATCAGCACGCCGAACGGCACCGCGATGGTGGAGTCGGCCACGATCAGGCCCGGGATCGAGTTGAGCAGCCCGAGGTTGAGGTAGATGGCGTAGAAGCCCATCGCCATGATGATCGCCGGGATCATCTGCGCGATCAGAAGCACGAACGAGAGCGCCTGCCCGCCGCGGGGCCGCAGCTTCGCCAGCGAGTAGGCGGCGGGGGCTGCGATGGCCACGGTCAGCAGCACCGTCCCGAGGCCGACGACGAGGCTGGTGCCCAGGTAGGGCAGCTGCTCGCTCAGCACCGCCTGGTAGCCGGTGAACGTGGGCGAGAACGGGAACCAGTCCGGCGGATCCTTCCGCATCGAGCCGGTCGGAGTGAGGGAGACGTTGATCATCCAGTAGACGGGGAACAGCATGACCGCCGTGAGGGCGATCCCGACCACGGTCAGGTACCAGGGGCGGCGCGCGGTCACGAGTCGGCCTGCTTCCGCTGGACGCGGATGTACACGAGACCGAAGACGAGGGCCAGGATGATCAGCAGGTTGCCGACGGCCGCGGCCGGTCCGAAGTCGGGCAGCATCGAGCCGAAGCCCAGCTGGTACGTCCAGGTGGCGAGCGTGGTCGAGGAGTCGGCGGGGCCGCCCTTCGTCATGATCCAGATGATGTCGAACACCTTCAGCGTGTAGACGAGGCCGAGCAGGATCGTGATCGCCGACACCGGCCGCAGCAGCGGCAGCGTGATCCGCCAGAACTGCTGGGCGCCGGTCGCGCCGTCGAGCGAGGCCGCCTCGTAGAGGTCCTGCGAGATGTTCTGCAGGCCGGAGTAGAGGATCACCAGGTTGAACGGGATGCCGATCCAGATGTTCGCGATCAGGACCGCGATCAGCGAGGTGGTCGGCGAGGTGAGCCAGTTGATCTGGCCGATCCCGAAGGACTCCAGGAACGCGTTCACGATGCCGGAGTCGCTGTTGAGCATCCACGACCAGGTCGAGGCCGAGACGATCAGCGGCAGGAGCCACGGCACCAGGAACAGCGCCCGGAGCGTGCTCGCCAGCGGGAAGCGGCGGTAGAAGAACACGGCGAGCGCCAGCCCCAGCGTGAACTGGAAGAGGAGCGAGACGCCGGTGAAGACCGCCGTGTGCAGCAGCGCCGGGCCGAAGGTCGCGTCCTGGAACACCTGGACGTAGTTGTCGAACCAGACGAAGGGCGCGTTCCCCTGCACGAACGAGCGGACCGTGTAGTCCTTCAGGCTCAGCTCGAGGTTGCGGTACAGCGGGAACGCGTAGAAGACGAGCAGGTAGGCGACGAGTGGGGCGAGGAACGCCCACGCGACCAGGCGGCCGCCTTCGGGTCGCCAGCGGCGCCGACGGCTCTCGGCGGCCGGGGCGGGCGGGGCCGGCGGCTCGGTGCCGCGCCGCAGAAGGCGGGCGGTCTCGGTGGCAGTGGTCATGGTCTCTCCCGTCCCCCCGGCCGGTGCGCGGAGCACCGGCCGGAAGGACCTCGTTCGGGGAGCGGGAGCCCCCGGTCGTCCTACTTCGTGGCGGATTCGGCGGCCGACTGGGCGGCCTTCAGGGCGTCCTCGGGAGACTGCGAGCCGCTGAGCACGGTCTGCACCGCGCCCCACAGCTGCTCCGAGATCTTCGGGTACTTCGTGCCGAGATCGTCCGAGGTGCGGCCCTTCGCGGCCTGCACGGCGGTGACCCACGGCTCGAGGTCGGCGTTGCCGGCGACCTGCTCCTGCTGCGCCTCGGCCGTCGGCGCGATGTACGAGAGCGTGTTGTCGGTCGTGACCAGGCTCTCCGTCGAGGTCAGGCACTCGGCGATCTTCTTCGAGGTCTCGTAGCGCGCCGTGTCCGACTGCACCGGGAGGGTGAGGAACTCGCCTCCGGTCGGTGCGGGGGCCGCTCCGCCGTCCTTCGACGGGATGGTCAGGACGCCGTAGTCGATGCCCGAGGCCTTCGCGTTGGCCAGCTGCCAGGTGCCGTTCTCGCCGAACGCGTACTCGCCGGTCTCGAACTCCTGCCAGCTCGTGGTCTGCGTGTTGCCGATCACGGAGTTGGGCGCGTAGCCCTTCTGCAGCCAGTCGCTCCAGAGCGAGACGGCGTCGACCGCGGCGGGCGAGTCGAGGTCGGTCAGCTCGGCGCCGGAGCCCCAGAACCACGGCAGGAACTGGAAGGTCCCCTCCTCCGTGCCGATGCCGGAGAACGTGATGCCCTTGCCGCCGGAGGCGGTGACCTTCTCGAGCGCGTCGGTCAGCCCGGCCCAGTCGGTGATGGAGGCGGCGTCCACGCCGGCCTTCTCGAGCACGGCCTTGTTGTAGTACAGCGCGAGCGTGTTGGCGCCGATCGGCACGCCGAAGGTGTCGCTGCCGGTCTGGCCGGCCGCGAGGATGTTCGCGTCGATCCCGTCGGTGGAGAGCCCGGACTCGGCGGTCGTGGTCAGGATGCCCGACTCCGCGAGCGTCGAGACCACGGGGTTGTCGACGAGCAGGAGGTCGGGCGAGTTGCCCTGCTGGCCGGCGAGCAGCGCCTTGTTGGTCAGGTCGGTGGTGTCGTAGCCGGTGCGCTCGACGGTGACGCCGGCCTCGGTCCCGCAGGAGTCGATGAGCTTCGCCCAGTCGGACGACTCGTCGAACTGGGGGTACGGGTCCCAGAACGTGTAGCTGCCTCCCGCGGCGGAGCCGGAGTCGCCCCCGGTGCCGCTCGCGCAGCCGGTCAGTGCGGCCGCGGCCGTTCCCAGCAGGACGGCGGCGGCGAGGCCCCGAGCGTGCTTCCTCGTCTTCACGGATGATCCCTTCGTCGTTGACGGATTCCTCGGCAGTCGTCCCGATCGTCTGCGCCGGGCCGAAACTACTTTCTGTCGGGTAAACCTAGGCAGGGGCGGTCAGCGCGTCAAGAGATGCGACCCTTTCGGTCTTTTCGGTTTTTCACCGGAGTCGTGCGAGGATCGACGCGGCGGCCCGCCGGGCCCGGAACGGAGGCGCGGTGCCACCACGCAAGCCCACCGGCACCATCACGCTCACCGATGTGGCGGCCGCCGCCGGCGTCTCGATCGCCACAGCCTCCAAGGCGCTCAACGGCCGCGACCAGGTGCGCGCCGAGACCCGCCAGCGCGTGCTGGACGCCGCCGAGGCCCTCTCCTTCACCCCGAACCCGTTCGCGCAGGCCCTCAACTCCCGGCGCACGGGCACCATCGGGATGCTCACCAACGATCTCGACAACCGCTTCGTGCTCCCCGTGCTGCTCGGCGCCGAGGACGCGTTCGGCGCCGGATCGACGTCGGTGCTCCTCTGCGACGCCCGCGGCGACTCGATCCGCGAGCAGCACCACATCAAGAACCTGCTCGCCAAGCGCGTCGACGGGATCGTGGTGCTCGGCCGGACGACGAACCCGCGCCCCTCGATCACCCGCACCATCCCGGTGCCGGTCGTCTACGCCTACGCGCCCTCGGAGGATCCGCGCGACTCCTCCTTCACGCCCGACAACGTGCAGGCCGGCGTCCTCGCCGCCCGCCACCTGATCGAGCGCGGACGGACGAGGATCGCCCTCGTCAACGGCGAGCCGAGCTACACCGCCGCGCACGACCGCGCCCGGGGCGTCGAGCAGGCGCTGACGGAGGCGGGGCTGCCGCTGGTCGGCGGCGGCGTCCTCTTCGGGCAGTGGTCCGAGAGCTGGGGGCGCCAGTGCGCCGAGACGCTGCTGCGCGCGCATCCGGACCTTGACGCGATCATCTGCGCGAGCGACCAGATCGCCCGCGGCACCCTCGACCACCTGCGCGAGACCGGCCGGCGGGTGCCGCAGGACGTGGCCGTCGTCGGCTTCGACAACTGGGACCTCCTCGTCGAGGCCGCCCGCCCGCCGCTCTCGAGCATCGACATGATGCTCGACACGCTCGGCCGCGCCGCCGCGGAGGAGCTCTCGAACGCGATCCACGGACGTCCGACCGCGGGCGTGCAGGCCATGCCCGTCCGTTTCGTGCCGCGGGAGTCCTCCGGCTGACGCCTCCACCCTCCGCGAGAACGCGGAAGTCGTCGCACTCGAGCTCCAGAACGACGACTCCTGCGTTCCCGCGACCTGCCGACCCGGGCTCGCGGGATCGGATGTTGACGCCGCGCTCTCGGGTGTGTACTTTCCAGTTATACGAATAACCGAGACCACGAGGAGGTGGGTCATGGCCGGACGGACGGCGACGATGAGGCAGGTCGCGGAGCGCGCCGGCGTCTCCCAGGCCACCGTGTCCCTCGTGCTCAACAACGCTCCCGGCAACCGCGTCACCGAGGCCACCCGAGCCCGCGTGATGGAGGCGGTCGAGGATCTCGGCTATCGCACCAACGCCTTCGCGAAGTCGCTCCGCAGCGGGCAGTCGGGGATGATCGGCTTCGTCTCGGACGAGGTCGCCAGCTCCCCCTTCGCCGGCCGCCTGCTGAAGGGCGCGCAGATGCGGGCCTGGGAGAGCGGCCACATCATCCTCAGCGTCGACACCTTCGGCGAGCGCGCCCTCGAGGAGTCGGCGATCGACATGATGCTGTCGTACCGCGTGCTCGGCGTCATCTACGCCTCGATGTACCACCGCGTCGTCGAGGTGCCGGAGGCGCTGGGCGACGTGCCCACCGTGGTCGTGAACGCCCAGTCCGCTGGCGGGCGCTTCTCTAGCGTCTTCCCGGACGAGGAGGAGGGCGGGTACACCGCCACCCGCCAGCTGACGGGCGCCGGCCACCGCCGCATCGCCTACATCGACATCCAGCCCGCCGACAGCGACCTCCCCGCGGGTGTCGGACGGCGGGCGGGCTACCGCCGCGCCCTCGAGGAGGCGGGCCTCACCGTGGACCCCCGCCTCGTCCGGCACGGCTCCGGCGGCACCGTCGAGGACGGCCTCGCGCTCACCGCGGAGCTCCTCGACGAGGCCGATCCCCCCACCGCGATCTTCTGCGGCAACGACCGCACCGCCTGGGGCGCCTACCGGGCTCTCGAGGCGCGCGGCCTCCGCGTGCCCGAGGACTGCTCCATCGTCGGCTTCGACGACCAGGAGACCCTCGCCTCCTACCTCGACCCCGGCCTCACGACCGTCGCGCTCCCCCACGAGCGCATGGCCCGCGATGCCGTCTCCCTCCTCCTCGCGGAACCGCGCGAGGAGCCCCGACCCCATCCCATCCATTGCTCACCGGTCCTCCGCGGATCGGTGACGAGTGCAGAGGTGCGCGCATGACGACGATGAAGTCCGCCCCCGGGATCCCCCGGCCACGGCGCCTCCTGAGCCCGAGGCAGCGCCTCGGCTCCGCTGCGAGGCGCGCCCTGCGCTCCTGGCAGTTATACGTACTACTGACCCCGGCGCTCGTCTTCGTGGCGCTGTTCAAGTACTGGCCGATGTACGGCGCTCAGATCGCCTTCCGCGACTACAACCCGTCGCTCGGCTTCTCGGGCAGCCCGTGGGTGGGCCTGGACAACTTCACCCGCTTCGTCTCGTCGTTCCAGTTCGGGCGCCTGATCGAGAACACCCTGACGGTGAACGCACTGGGGCTGCTCATCGCCTTTCCGGTGCCGATCGTGCTCGCGCTGATCGTCAACCAGCTGCAGAGCGAGCGGTTCAAGAAGTTCACGCAGACGGTGCTCTACTCGCCGTCCTTCATCTCGGTCGTCGTGGTCGTGGGCATGATTCACCTGCTCTTCTCGCCGCGGTCGGGGATCGTGAACAGCGCGATCGTCGCCCTCGGGGGAGAGCCGGTGTTCTTCATGGGCTCGCCGGACTGGTTCCGGCCCCTCTACATCGGCTCCGACATCTGGCAGAACGCCGGATTCTCGATGATCGTCTACCTCGCCGCCCTCACCGCGATCGACCCGGCTCTGCACGAGGCCGCCCGCGTCGACGGAGCGAGCAAGTGGCAGCGGATCCGCCACATCGACATCCCGGGCATCCTGCCGGTGATCACGATCCTGTTCATCCTGGCGATCGGCAATCTCTTCAACCTCGGATTCGAGAAGGTCCTGCTCATGCAGACCGACCTCAACCTCCCGACCTCCGAGGTGATCCAGACCTACGTCTACAAGGCGGGGCTGCAGCAGGCGCAGTTCAGCTACTCGGCCGCCATCGGCCTCTTCAACTCCCTGATCAACCTCGTCCTGCTGGCGACCTTCAACCAGGTCGCCCGCCGTGCGGGCCAATCGAGCCTCTGGTGACGACGCCATGACACAGACCATCCACCCCGACCGCGCCGTCCGCGGGCCGTCGGCACCGACTCCCCCTCGCCGCACCGCGCCGGCGAAGCGCACCGGACGGTACGCGGACCCCGTGTTCAACACGATCGCGATCGCCGTCCTGCTCCTGGCGATCGTCGCGATCGTCTACCCGATGTACTTCATCGTGATCGCCTCGTTCAGCGAGCCGTCGCAGATCCTCAACGGGAACGTCTGGCTCTGGCCGGCCGGCTTCACGCTCGAGGGCTACGGGCGGATCTTCTCGGACGGCGCGATCTGGCAGGGCTTCGGCAACTCGGTCCTGTACACGGTCGTCGGCACCGCGATCAGCGTCAGCACGATCCTCTGCGCGGCCTACGCCCTGTCGAGGAAGGACCTCTACGGGCGGACCGTCTTCCTCCTGATCTTCATCCTCACGATGTTCATCGACGGAGGCCTGATCGCCCGCTACCTGGTGGTGCGCGACCTCGGGATGCTGGACACGATCTGGGCCGTGGTCCTGCCCGGCGCGGTCGGGGTCTGGAACCTGATCATCGCCCGCGCCTTCTTCGAGAACAACGTGCCGGGCGAGCTGCGCGACGCCGCTCAGATGGACGGCGCGAGCGACTTCCGCTTCTTCTTCAGCATCGTCCTGCCGCTGTCGAAGCCGCTGATCTTCCTCATGATCATGATCCACCTCGTGGCCAACTGGAACGCCTTCTTCGACGCCCTGATCTACCTCGACGACGAGAGCAAGTACCCGCTCCAGCTGGTGCTGCGCAACGTCCTGATCCAGTCCGAGGTCACCTCCGCAGGCGGCTCCGGAGCGATGGACTCCTACGCCGCCGCCCAGC
The DNA here is from genome assembly GCF_002931635.1 of Rathayibacter sp. AY2B7. Lineage (NCBI taxonomy): Bacteria > Bacillati > Actinomycetota > Actinomycetes > Micrococcales > Microbacteriaceae > Rathayibacter > Rathayibacter sp. AY2B7. The sequence continues at coordinate 11,097 of NZ_PSUC01000063.1, forward strand.
GCCTGGGCGAGCTGATCAAGTACGGAATGATCGTCGTCTCGACGATCCCCCTCTTGATCGTCCTGCCCTTCATGCAGAAGCACTTCACCAAGGGCGCCCTTCTCGGCGCCGTGAAGAGCTGACCCTCCACCCCTCCCGCACCACCCTTTCGACAAGAGGAACACGAACGATGAGACACCGCAGTTTCTTCACCACCACCGCACTCGCCCTCTCCGGCGGACTGCTCCTGGCCGGCTGCACGACCGGCGGCGGGAACGACCCCGTCCAGGACCGCTCGAGCGAGGTCGGCTTCAACGAGACCGGCCTGCCGATCGTCGACGACACGCTGTCGCTGACCTTCGGCGGCACCAAGTCCGCCCTGTCCCCCGACTACTCCTCGATGCAGCTCGTGCAGCAGTGGGAGGAGGACACCAACATCTCGATCGACTGGAAGAACCTCCCGGAGCAGGTCTACGCCGAGAAGAAGAACCTCCTCCTCGCCAGCGACGACGTGCCGAACGTGCTGTTCAACTCGGGCCTCACCGACGCCGAGATCGTGCAGTACGGCGAGAACGGCACGCTCCTCCCGCTCGAGGACCTGATCGAGGAGCACGCGCCGACCCTCTCCGCGATCCTCGAGGACCGGCCCGACATCCGCGCCGCGCTCACCGCCTCGGACGGCCACATCTACACGCTGCCCTCGGTCGAGGAGCTCGGGATCCTCCAGTACCCGAACTTCCTCTTCATCAACACCGCCTGGCTCGACGCACTCGGCCTCCCGATGCCGACGACGATCGAGGAGTACCGGGCCGCGCTCGAGGCCTTCAGGACCGGCGACCCCAACGGCAACGGCAAGGCCGACGAGATCCCGCTGTCCTTCCGCACCGACTCGTTCTGCGGCAACCCGCACGACCTGATCGCGGCGCTCGGCGGGCAGCCGGAGAACAACGACCACCGCATCGTGGTCGACGGGAAGGTGCAGTTCACGGCCGACACCGACGGCTACAAGCAGGGCGTCGAGGCGCTCTCCGACTGGTACGCCGACGGGCTCATCGACCCCGAGTCGTTCTCGCAGGACGACGTCGCCTTCCTCTCCAAGGGCAAGGCCGACACCCCGGTCCTCGGCTCCTTCTTCTGGTGGGAGGCGAAGGAGATGGTCGGCGAGGACCGCCTCGGCGACTACGCGATCCTCGGCGTGCTCGAGGGCGTCGACGGCGAGAAGCGCGCCAGCGTCACCAGCAACCAGGAGATCAACCGCGGCGCGATGGCGATCACCCGCTCCAACGAGTACCCCGCCGCCACGATGCGCTGGGCCGACCGCCTCTTCGACCCCGAGATGAGCGCCCAGAGCAGCTGGGGACCCCTCGGCGTGACCCTCCAGAAGGACGAGGCCACCGGCCTCCTCGTGCAGATCCCCGCCGCCGCCGGCGAGGCCGAGGGCGAGCGCCGCCAGAAGGTCGCCCCGGGCGGCCCGAAGATCACCACCGAGAAGGACTTCGAGACCGTCGTGGCCCCCGAGCCGCGCGCGAAGGAGCGCCAGGACCTGGTGAAGGAGTACTACCTCCCCTACAAGGCGAACGACGCCTACCCGCCGGTGATGCTCTCGAACGACGAGCTCGACCGCGTCTCGTACGCGCTGACCGACATCAACACCCTGGTGAAGGAGAAGTTCGCCGCCTGGATCGTCAACGGCACCGTCGACAGCGAGTGGGACTCCTACGTCTCGCAGCTGGAGTCGATGGGCGCCTCCGACGTGACCGCGACGTACCAGCAGGCCTACGACCGCTTCCAGAACGGCGGCGAGTAGTCCCCGGGGGCGCGGGCGGCAGCCGCCCGCGCCCCTCGTCCGGCCGCACCGAACCCCTCTCTTCAGGAGCCCTTGTGACCATCACCACGACGACGGACGCCTGGCGTCCGTCCGCCCACTTCACCGCCCGATCCACCTGGCTGAACGACCCGAACGGGCTCCTCTTCCACAACGGCACCTACCACCTGTTCTTCCAGAACAATCCGACCGGCAGCACCTGGGGCAACATCTCCTGGGGCCACGCGACCTCGACCGATCTGGTGTCGTGGAGCGAGCAGCCCGTCGCGATCCCCGTCCTCGACGGCGAGATGGCCTTCTCCGGCAGCGCGGTCGCCGACGTCCGCAACACGGCGGGCTTCGCCGGCCCCGGCGAGACGGCCCTCGTCGCGGTCTACACGGCCGCCCGCGACGCCCTCCCGGACGGCACCGGGGCCTCGCAGGCCCAGGCACTGGCCTACAGCGTCGACGACGGCGCCACCTGGACCCGGTACGCGGGCAACCCCGTCCTCGACATCGGCTCCGCGGAGTTCCGCGATCCGAAGGTCTTCTGGTTCGGCGGGGACGACGGCCACTGGGTGATGGTCGCCGTCGAGGCGGTCGACCGCCGCGTCGCGGTCTACACCTCGCCCGACCTGATCGCGTGGACCCGGCGCTCCCACTTCGGCCCCGCCCACGCCACGGGCGGCGTCTGGGAGTGCCCGGACCTCTTCCCGCTGCGCGTGCGCGGCACCGACGAGGTCCGCTGGATGATGATCGTGAGCCTCAACCCGGGCGGCATCGCCGGCGGCTCCGGCAGCCAGTACTTCCTCGGCGACTTCGACGGAGCCGAGTTCACCGCCGACCGGCTCAGCGCGTCCGAGGACCCCGCCGACTACGACTGGCTCGACTACGGCCGGGACTACTACGCGGCCGTCTCCTTCAACGACGCCCCCGAGGGCCGCCGCCTCACGATCGCGTGGGCCAGCAACTGGGACTACGCGAACGAGACGCCTACCGGCCCGTGGCGCTCGTCCATGTCGCTCGTGCGCGAGCTCGACCTCGTCCGCGGGGCCGACGGCCGTCTCCGCCTCGCGCAGCGGGCGGTCCTGCCGACCGGGCCGGCGTCCCGCGACGTCCGCGTCTTCGACGTCGACGTGTCCCGCCTCCCCGGCGACCGCACCGAGCTGCGCCTGCTCACCGGCACGACCGACGACGAAGTGGTGCTCACGGTCGACGGCGACGAGGGAGTGCTGACCTGCGACCGCACGCGCAGCGGCGCGGTGGACTTCGCGGCGTCCTTCCCCTCGGTCGACTGGGCTCCGCTGCCCGCGCCGGACGAGTCGGGGCGGATCCCGGTCCGCATCGTCGTCGACGCCTCGGTGGTCGAGGTGTTCCTCGGCGGGGGTCTCAGCACCCTCACCCAGCTCGTCTTCCCGTCGGCGCCGTTCACGACGCTGCAGGTCCGCGCGGCGGCGGAGTGAGCGGGCCCGGCGCGGGCTCCGGCAGCGGCCCCGGCTCCGGCCCGCGCGTCCTCGTCGTCGGCGAGACCGTCGTCGACGTCGTCGAGCGGGACGGGAGCCGGTCGGAGCACGTCGGCGGCTCGCCCGCGACCGTCGCCGTCGCGCTCTCCCGGCTCGGCCGCTCCGTCCGCTTCGCCACCGCCCTGGGCGACGACGAGCGCGGACGCCGGGCCCGAGCGCACCTGGAGGAGTCCGGAGTCGCGGTGTCGGCGCCCGCGCGCGGCACCACGTCGACCGCGGCGGCGGTCATCGGCGCCGACGGGTCGGCCCGGTACGAGTTCGACCTCAGCTGGGACCCGGACCGCATCGATCCCGACGGAGCCGCGCACCTCCACACCGGGTCGATCGCCGCCTTCCTGCACCCCGGCGCGGACGCGGTCGCGGACCTGCTCGACCGTCTGCCGCCCGGGACCTCCGTCAGCCTCGACCCCAACATCCGGCCCGAGGTGCTCCCTGCGCGCGCTGAGGTCCACCGCGTCCTCGAGCGGCTCCTCCGGCGCTGCGATCTGGTGAAGCTGAGCGACGAGGACGCCGAGTGGCTCCACCCCGGCGACTCCGTCGACGCCGTCCTCGACCGCCTCCTGGCCGCCGGCCCTTCGCTGGCGGTCGTCACGCGGGGCGGCGAGGGCATGGTCCTCGCGTCCCGCCGGGCCCGGGTCGTCGTCCCCGCCTCCCGCATCGCCGTCGCGGACACCATCGGCGCCGGCGACACGGCGATGGCCGGGCTGATCGACGCCCTCCTCGACAACGGGATCACCGCTCTCGACGAGGACGCCCTCCTCGCGGCGGGCCGGTGGGCGGCCCGGGCGGCGGGAGTCACCGCCTCCCGCATCGGCGCGGACCCGCCCCTCCGAGCCGAGCTGGCCGGGGTCTGACGGCCGGGCGGAGCGGACCCCGGCATCGAGCAGAAGCCCGCGTTCCGAGCAGAACGGTCGCGCACTCCTCGCATGCCGCCTTCCGCCCCGAGGCACTGCCCCTACCGCGATGTCCCGGCGATCGGAGCGGCGTCTCAACGCACGAGCGGGCCCGCGCGCAGCGGCGAGGACACCGGAGAGACGAGCGGAGCGGAGTCGTGGGCGCAGACGTGCGCCGGACCCCTCGGGAGTCCGGCGCACGGCCTGGCGGTGATCAGCTGTCGGCGATCAGCCGGGATCAGCTGCCGGTGCGCTCACCGCGGCGTCGGAGGGTGAGGAGCATCAGACCGCCGCCGATGAGGGCGAGCAGACCGAGCACTCCGGCCGTCGCCGTCGCTGCGGAGTCGACTCCGGTCGAGGCCAGGGCCGGTCCGCGGGGTCCGTTCGAGCCGGCGGCAGGAACGATCGCTGCGTGCGAGGGTGCCGGGCGCGGCGCGGCGGTCGCGGTCGGCGTGGGCGTGGCGGTCGGCGTCGCAGTGGCGGTCGGCGTCGGCGTGGCGGTCGGCGTCACCGTCGGCGTGGCGGTCGGCGTCACCGTCGGCGTGGCGGTCGGCGTCACCGTCGGCGTGGCGGTCGGCGTCGCGGTCGGAGTGACCGTCGGGGTCACGGTCGGCGTCACGGTTGGGGTGACCGTGGGAGTCACCGTCGGCGTCACGGTCGGAGTGACGGTCGGAGTGACGGTCGGCGTCACCGTCGGAGTCACAGTCGGAGTGACCGTGGGCGTGACAGTCGGGGTGACGGTCGGAGTGACCGTCGGCGTCACGGTCGGCGTGACCGTCGGCGTCACGGTCGGCGTCACGGTCGGCGTGACGGTCGGCGTGACCGTCGGGGTCACCGTCGGAGTCACAGTCGGGGTGACCGTCGGAGTCACCGTCGGAGTCACAGTCGGAGTGACCGTCGGCGTGACAGTCGGAGTCACCGTCGGAGTGACCGTCGGCGTGATGGTCGGCGTCACCGTCGGCGTCACCGTCGGCGTCACCGTCGGGGTCACCGTCGGGGTCACCGTCGGGGTCACCGTCGGGGTCACCGTCGGGGTCACCGTCGGGGTCACCGTCGGGGTCACCGTCGGCGTCACAGTCGGCGTAATGGTCGGCGTCGCCGTCGGCGTCGGTCCGCCGTCCGAGGGCTCGCAGCCCGGCTCGGTGAACTCGTTGGAGTCGAGGGTGACCGCTCCCGTCCGGGCCAGCGCGCGGCCCTCGACGGAGACGCCCTTCGTCACCGTGATCGACACCGCGGCGAGCACGGAGCCGACGAAGTCGGAGTCGGTGCCGAGGGTCGCGGAGCTGCCGATCTGCCAGTAGACGTTGCAGGCCTGCGCCCCGTTGATCAGGGCCACCGAGCTCGAGGACGCCGTCGTCAGCGTCGACGCGGCGCGGATCACGAAGACCGCCTCGTTGACGCCCTCGGCGTCGAGAGTGAGAGTCCCGGTCAGGCCGACCGGACCGGCCGCGGTGTAGACGCCGGGCTTGAGCGTCCTGCCGCCGATCTCCTCCGCGATCTGCGCGGTCGTCGCCTGCGACGCGAGCTGTCCGTAGGCCGTGCCCACGTCGGCCTGGGCCTGGGCGGACTCCGCGTCACCGCGGTGGATCACGCCGCCGGTCCGGCCGGGCGGGAACCCCGTGACGGCGGTCAGCGGGCTGACGCCGACGCTCTGATCCAGGACGCTCGACCCCGTGTTCGTCACGGTCGACGCCGCCAGGACCGAGTAGTCCGCGGCCGTCCCCAGGTCCGGTGCCGTGGCCGCCTGCGCGGAGACGCCGGCGAAGAGCGCGGCGCCGACGACGGCGAGGACGACTCCGGTCCCGATCGCTCCTCTCGTGCGGTTCTGCCGGCGACGGCGGAGAGAGGTGCGAGAGGACACGTGCGGCATGAGGCCAGCGATCTGCTCACGTCAGCGTGAGCTCAATAACCCGAGGTGGGAGGCTCGAACCGTAGGTCGCGCTCCTCCTCCGCGTCTACGGCGCGACCCTGACGGGGGGCAGGATCCGTCGCCGGTGTCCCCCTCTCGGCGACACCCTCGCCACCGGAGTCCTCGCGCCGGTGACGGCGGACCCGGCCGGCGGAGCGGATCAGCGGTGACGCCCGCGGCACCCGAACCGGTCGGAGTGCTGTGCGTCCCGGGAGCCCTCAGCCGAGAGCCGCCACCCGCTCGATCACGCCCTCGCCCAGCCGGGCGACGTACCCCTCCGGATCCGGCCCGGCCGGCGCCAGCTGCACGTGGTCGATCCCCAGCGCCGCGTACTCCTCCATCGCGCGGACGAAGCCGTCGGGGTCGCCGATCGGATCGCCGCCCCCGGTGATGGTCTTCGTGATCGTCGCGTAGTCGCGCCCGAGGTCGTCGCAGTGCCGCTTCAGCACGTCGAGCTTGTGCGCCACGTCGTCCGCGCCGGTGCCGAACAGGTTGCAGGCGTCGCCGTACTGCGCGACCAGCCGCAGCGTCTTCCTCTCGCCGCCGCCGCCGATGAGGATGGGCGGGCCGGGCTGCTGGATCGGCGCCGGGTGGTTCAGCGTCTCGGCGAGCCGGTAGTGCGTCCCCTCGAACGGCCCGTCGTCGTCGCTCCACATCTGACGGCAGATCCGCAGCGTCTCCTCCAGCCGCTCGAACCGCTCCTTCAGCGGCGGGTACGGCACGCCGAGCCCGAGGTGCTCGCGCTCGTACCAGGCGGCGCCGATGCCGAGCATCGCCCGCCCGCCGGAGAGCACGTCGAGGGTGGTGACGATCTTCGCGAGGAGTCCCGGATGGCGGTACGTCACGCCGGTGACGAGGAGACCCAGCCGCATCCGCTCCGTCCGGCCGGCGACGAAACCGAGCGAGGTGTATCCCTCGAGCATCGGATCCTCGCTCGTCGCGAAGTGCTCCATCTGGAAGTAGTGGTCCATCAGCGTGAACCAAGCGCAGCCGACGTCCTCGGCCGTCCGCGCGGTCGCTCCGAGGATCGGCGCGATCTGCGCACTCCCCCCGGGCAATGTGAAGTTCATGAAGTGAATGCCGAGCTGCACGCGCGTCTCCTGTCGTCCCGGGATGTCCCGGAGCCAGTGTGCGCCGAGCCACCGCTCAACACGCCGACGCGCCCGCCTCTGAGCGGCGTCTCATCCGTTCCGCGGCGTCTCGGCCGATCGCACCCGTCGAGGCGCGGCCGCGCTCACTCGCAGACGCGGAAGCGGTTCCGGTCGAACCCGACGACGTCGCCGACGGCGAGCTGGCGGCCGCGGCGCAGATCGACCTCGCCGTTGACGGTCACCATCCCCTCGGCGACCGCCTCCTTGGCCTCGCCGCCCGAGAGTATCCCCGCGAACTTGAGGAACTGGCCCAGGCGGATCGACCCGCCGCCCAGCGGGACGTCGACGGGCTCGGGGACGGCAGCGGCGCCCTTCACTTCTGTGAACGCGCCCGCGAAATGTCGCCGCAGGCCCCCTGGATCAGCGGGTTTCCCACGTAAGTGTCGCCGCAGTTTCCAGCACAACGTGTCGCTCCGAACATGCCCGCGTGATTCCGCGGATCTGAGGCCTCGATGGGGTCATTCGGTGGCCCCTCGCCGCGCAGGAAGCGCCCGGCGGCCATACGAGGTCGGGTTGGCACAGACTTCGGGTTCAGTCTCCACGAAGCCTTCCTCGGCGTCGCGGTCGGCGTCGGAGCTGCCGCCCTGCGCGGCCTGCTCGAACGGGCTGGCTGCCGGAAAAGCCGCAACAACCGAGGCGTCAGGGCGATGTCGGTGCGGCTGTTTCGCATGCATGCCTGCGGGCGAAGCACTAGAGGGCGTTCTTCGTGGTCGCCAGGTACTCCGGCGTGGCGAGCGCTTGCATGGAGAACCAATGTGTCGCCTCGAGGCTCGCCTCCAGGTGTCGCCAACCGTTCGAGACGAACGAGCTCGTCTGCGCGCCGGTGACCATATAGACGACGGCTCGAGCGGCAGTCGGGATATCGACCTCGGCGCGAAGATTGCCTTCAGCTCGTGCCTGTTCGAGAAACAACGCTATCGCGTCGAGCCAGACTGGATCCGGCAACTTCGCAACGCCGGGGAATTCAGATGAGGCTTGTGCGACGAGACGCAGGCCTGCTTGCGCCGTTGGATCGTGCTGCACTGCTCTCGCGAGGGACCGGGACAGCGTGAGCAGTGAAGCGAGGCCGTCGTCGCCCGACTCCAGAATCGAATCCCGGAGGAGGATGAAGCCCTGGTCCTGGCGGCGGATGATCTCCTCCGCCACCTCGATCTTGCCCCTGCGGAAATGAAAGTAGAAACCACCCTGCGTGACGGATGCTGCTTCTAGGATATCGGCGACGCGAGCGGTCGAGTAGTGCAGGCGCGCAAACACCTTCGCCCCACCGAGAACAATCGCCTCTCGTGTGGCGATCCCGCGTTCCTGTTGTGCCACGCGCACCTCCGACTGATCCCAAAGCCACTCTATCGGCCCATGGTTCAGCGTCTCTGCCGTCTGGTCCCCGTTCGGGAGGGTTCACGCTGAGTAGCCGAACGCCGCGCTGGCGCTCGCACCGTGCTCGGATGTCGAGACCAACCTCACGTCGCGGAGGGTTCGGCCGCCGATGACGACCTCGGCGTTCCTGCGCACGGACGTGCGAGCGGAGAATCGAGCCTGGCCGCCGGACGGAGCGGGCGTCCGAGAGACGGAGGCGCGCCTGAGCCAGAGGTTCGGTACAGCGGAGCGGCTGGTGTCATTGACGGCGTAGATGAGGACTTGGGCCAACTGACCGAACATGACGAGTTCATCGACGGCGTCAAGGCGGGGCGGGGCGGCTGGGTACCCTGCCTGGGATGATGTGTCGGAATGGGACGTCTCGAGGTGTCCATCGACGAGGTCCACGCGATCGACGTGGGACGACATCTGGATCGAGTCGCCTGCTGCCGCATGGGTGAGGCCGGGTGCCGCCTCGGCTGCGCCCGGTCGGGCTCGGCTCGGGGCGCACTCCAAGTCGACGTTCAGTCCGCCGATACGAGCCCGCAATGACTTGGTGCTGACGAGCGGTCCGCCGTGATCGGTCGTGATGCCGATGGGGACAGAGCCCACATCAGTCGTCGCCACACGTCCGGCGACGACTGAGAACCCTGTGACATCGAACGGCCCTTCCCACCAAGCGCCGCGATTCGTGTTCTCACACAGGCTGATGGTCTTCAGCGCCAGGCTGATCGCATCGATAGAACTGAGATGCACCTCGCGGGGATCTCCTGCCGCGTCCAGCGACCAGCGGGGCGGATAGATCCACTGCTTAACCGCCGAAAGTCGGATCCTGTCACCGTCGACGTGTTCGGCCACCTGGCTGACGGTATGCCTGATGTGTCGATGACCCGAACCGAAGTATCGGCCGGACTCCTTGCCGAGTATCTCCTCTCAAGGCCGCCCATCAAAATGGTGCATCTCGTCCCTTCGGATCTTCTGATCGGTCTGGTGATATGTGCACGCCTGGAAGGTGTCTCGCCGGATTCGATCCCAGGATCTCGAGCGGCGTC
>NZ_PSUC01000064.1:0-20544 GCF_002931635.1 Rathayibacter sp. AY2B7
GGTCCGCGACGGTGCGGCCCGCGAGAGTGGGCCAGAGGGCATAGGGAGCGGCGGGATCCAGCTCCAGCTGGTGCGGGACGCCGATCGCCGCGGCTCCGGAGGCGACGGCCGCGCCGAGGCCCGTGAGGGAGTCCTCGATCGCGACGCATGCGGTGATGTCGACATCGAGGGTGCTCGCGGCGAGGAGGTACGCCTCGGGGTGGGGCTTGCTGCGCTCGACCATGTCGCCGCTGACGACGGCGGCGAAGGCGGGGAACGGGATCCGGTCCACGACGGCCGCGGCCATCCGCGAGATCGACATCGTGACCAGCGCCTGCGGCACTCCCGCCTCGGACACCGCGCGCAGCAGCTCGAGCGCGCCCGGTCGCCACGGGATGCTCACGGCCAGCTGGTCGACGACCTCGTCGGTCATCCGGTCGATGATCGCGTCGACGGAGAGGTCGACGCCCTTGCCCTGCAGGATGCGGGCGGCGGCGGGCAGGCCCGAGCCGACGAGTCCCATCGCGTCCTCGTGGGTCCACACTCCGCCGAAGGAGGAGACGAGCGCGTGCTCCGACGCCATCCAGTACGGCTCGGTGTCGACGAGCGTCCCGTCCATGTCCCAGAGGACGGCGGCGGGGGCGGACGCTCCTCCGAGCGGCTCGGAGGACAGCGGCCGGGCGGAGGTCTCGGGAGTCACGAGCGACCATGGTACCGGCAGGGCCGCGCCCCTCCCCGGCCGCGGGCCGAGAGCGAACAGCGCGGCCGATCCCGCCGGACGGGACGGCCGGGGCCGGGGGCGGTCCTATCCTGGACGGAGGGACAGGCGCGGTGTGCGCTCCCCGCACATCGAGCCGAACGCGGAGATCCTGCCTATGAACGTGATCACGGGGAACGTCCTGGTCGTGGCCTTCGAGGGCTGGAACGACGCCGGGGACGCCGCCAGCGGCGCGCTGCGGCTGGTCAAGGACGCCGGGGAGTACGTGCCCCTCTTCGCCGTCGACGCCGAGCAGTACTACGACTTCCAGTACACCCGCCCTATGCTCTCGATCGGCGAGGACGGCCGCCGCAGCCTCGCCTGGCCCGGCACCCAGATCTTCGGCCCGGCCGACACCTCGGTCGACGCCGAGAGCGCGCTGTACCTCATGATCGGCACCGAGCCCTCGCGCAGCTGGAAGAGCTTCGCCGCCGAGGTCGTCGACGCCATGCTCGCGATCGACATCTCCGCCGTCGTCTTCCTCGGCGCGATGCTCGCCGACGTCCCGCACACCCGGCCGATCTCGATCTTCGCCTCGAGCGAGAACGCGGAGCTGCGGAGCTCGTTCGAGCTCGAGCGCTCCAGCTACGAGGGGCCGGTCGGCATCCTCAGCGTGATCGGCGAGGCCGCGCAGAAGGTCGGCATCCCCGCCGTCTCGATCTGGGCCTCCGTCCCGCACTACGTGCACAACGCGCCCTCGCCCAAGGCGATGCTGGCGCTGCTCGAGAAGCTCGAGGAGGTCGTCGGCCTGGCGATCCCCCGCGGCGACCTCGTCGAGGAGGCGGAGGAGTGGGAGCGCGGCATCGACGCCCTCGCCGCCGAGGACGAGGAGATGGCGTCGTACATCGCCCAGCTCGAGCAGGCGCGCGACACCGTCGACTCGCCGGAGGCGAGCGGCGAGGCGATCGCCCAGGAGTTCGAGCGCTACCTGCGCCGCCGCGGCGACGGCCGCTCCGGCGAGGAGCCCTGGCGGCCGTAGCCTCCGCCGGCGCCCGCTCGTCCGAGACGGTCGTCGATCACTGGACTGTTCCCGACCGATGACCCTCCCGGCCGCCCTGACGGGACTCGAGCCGTTCGGGACTCGAGCCGTCCGGGACTCGAGCCTGACGGGGTTCAGGCCGGGCGCACCCCGAGCAGGGCGTCGACCGCGTCGCGCAGGAGCGACGGGTCGTCCACGCCCTCGGTCAGTGCGGCGTCGACGACGGCGAGGGCGGCCGGAGTGCCGAGGTCGTCGGCCAGCGCCTCGCGCAGCTGCGCCAGCACCTCGAGCGCCGAGCGCGGTCCGACGGCGGCGAGGGCCGACTCCCAGCGCGCCAGGCGCGCCTCGGCCGACGGCAGGTCCTCGGGCAGCCACTCCCAGTCGGAGCGGTAGTGGTGCGCGAGGAGCGCGAGGCGGATCGCCCGCGGGTCCGCGCCCTCGCTCCGCAGACGGGAGACCAGCACCAGGTTCCCGAGCGACTTGCTCATCTTCTCGCCCTGGTAGGCGACCATCCCGGCGTGAGCGTAGGCGCGGGCCAGAGGACGGCCGGACAGCGAAGCGGCGTGGCCTGCGCTGAACTCGTGGTGCGGGAAGACCAGGTCGCTGCCGCCGCCCTGCAGGGTGAACTCGGGTCCGAGCCGGTCGAGGGCGATCACCGAGCACTCGATGTGCCAGCCCGGACGGCCGCGGCCGACCTCGGCGTCCCAGGCGGGCTCGCCGGCGCGCTCGGCCCGCCAGAGCAGCGGATCGAGGGGGTCGCGCTTGCCGGCGCGCTCCGGGTCGCCCCCGCGCAGCGCCGAGAAGCGGGCCATCGACTCCGCGTCGAGCCGGCTCTCGCTGCCCAGGTGCCAGACGGCGCTCTCGGCCGCGGCGATGTCGTAGTAGAGGTCGCTCGCGCCCTCCTCCGCCGCGTCCGGAGCAGCGACGCGGTAGGCGACGCCGTCGCGCTCCAGGCGGGCGACCGCCTCCGCGATGGGATCCACGGTCTCGGTGACTCCGACGTAGTGCTGCGGAGGCAGGACGCGCAGGGCGGCCATGTCGCCGCGGAACAGCTCGACCTGCTCCTCGGCGAGGTCGCGCCAGTCGACGCCGGTGGCTGTCGCACGCTCGAGCAGCGGGTCGTCGACGTCGGTCACATTCTGGGCGTACTCGACCGTGTAGCCCGCGTCGAGCCAGACGCGCTGGACCGTGTCGAAGGCGAGGTAGGTCGACGCGTGCCCGAGGTGGGTGGCGTCGTAGGGCGTGATGCCGCAGACGTAGAGGCTCGCGACTCCGCTGGGCGCGTCGAGCTCGACGGGGCCCGCGGTCGCGGTGTCGTGCAGGCGCGGTGCGCTCCCCCGGCCGGGCAGGGCGGGGACGTCGGCGGCGGTCCAGGCGCGCATCTAGGCGGCGATCAGGCCGGTGGCGAGCGCGACCATCAGGACGACGCCGAGCACGATGCGGTACACGACGAACGGGAGGAAGCTGCGGCGGGAGATGTAGCTCATGAAGAACGCGATCACGACGAAGCCGACCACGAACGCGACGATGGTCGCCACGAGGGTCTCGAGCCCGCCGACCTGGACCTGGTTCGGGAGCACGACCGGGTCGCTGATGCTCTTGTACAGCTGGTAGAGCCCGCTGCCGAACACTGCGGGGATCGCGAGGAGGAAGGAGTAGCGCGCCGCCGCCTTGCGCTCGTACCCGAGGAAGAGGCCTGCGGTGATGGTGCCTCCCGAGCGCGAGACGCCGGGGATCAGGGCGAGCGCCTGCGCGCCTCCGAAGATCAGTCCGTCGCGGACGCCCAGGTCGCGCAGGCGGCGCTTCTTCGCGCCGACCGCGTCGGCGATGCCGAGCAGGATGCCGAAGAGGATGAGGGTGGTGGCCACCACCCACAGGGAGCGGAGGGTCGTCTCGATCGCGTCCTGGAAGACGAGGCCGAGGACGATGATCGGAAGGCTGCCCAGGATGATGAGCCAGCCCATGCGGGCGTCCGGGTCCGAGCGCGGGATCCGGCCGACGAGGGAGCGCGCCCAGTGCGACACGATCCGCACGATGTCGCGCCAGAAGTAGATGATGACGGCGGTCTCGGTGCCCAGTTGCGTGATCGCGGTGAACGCGGCTCCGGTGTCGCGGCCGCCGAGACCGGGCAGCAGCTCGCTGACGATCCGGAGGTGGGCGCTGGAGGAGATGGGGAGGAATTCGGTCAGACCCTGGACGAGTCCCAGGATCAGCGCGTCGAGCAGGCCCATGCGTCACTTTCGAGGAGGGCTGGGGCGTCGTCGGCCAGCAGTCGGTCGGGATCGGTCGGTGCTGACCCGGTCCGCGGCGCCGTCAGGAGCTCAGCAGGAGATCGGTCAGGACCTTCCTGCCAAACACTAGTGCGTCCAGTGGAACGCGCTCGTCGACCCCGTGGAACAGCGCCGGGAAGTCCAGGGACGACGGCAGCTGGAGCGGCGCGAACCCGTATCCGGTGATGCCGAGCGTCGAGAGCGCCTTGTTGTCGGTGCCTCCGGAGAGCAGGTACGGGAGGACCTCGGCGCCCGGATCGAACCGGCGGATCGAGGCGGCCATGCTCTCGACGAGCGGGCCGGCGAAGGGCACTTCGAGTCCGATGTCACGGTGCTGGACGAGGATCTCGACATGCTCGCCCGCGAGGACCTTCAGGCGCTCGAGCACCGAATCCTCCTCGCCGGGGAGGACGCGCACGTCGATGGTGGCCTCCGCGGTGTCCGGGATGACGTTGGCCTTGTAGCCGGCCGACAGCATCGACGGATTGGCGGTGGTGCGCAGCGTCGCGGCGATGAAGCGCGAGGCGGTGCCGGTGGCGAGTGCCAGCTCCTCCGGAGTGCTGCGCTGGGGGTCGTGGCCGAGCAGGCGGGCGACCTCGTCGAGCAGCTCGCGCGTGGTGTCGGTGAGGCGCGTGGGCCACTCCTCGCTGCCGATGCGGGCGATCGCCTGCGCCAGCCGGGTGACGGCGTTCTCGGAGTTGATCTGCGAGCCGTGCCCCGCCGTGCCGTGCGCGCGGAGGGTCAGCCACATCAGCGCCTTCTCGCCCGTCTGCACGAGGTAGGCGCGCTTGCCGGCCAGCTCGATCGAGTAGCCGCCGACCTCGCTGATCGCCTCGGTCGCTCCGGCGAACAGCTCGGGCCTCTCACGGGCCAGGAATCCCGATCCCCGCACGCCGCCCGCCTCCTCGTCGGCGAAGAAGGCGATGACGAGGTCGCGGGAGGGGCGCCGCCCCTCGCGGAGGATGTCGCCGAGCGAGGCGAGGATCATCGCGTCCATGTTCTTCATGTCGACCGCGCCGCGGCCCCAGAGCATGCCGTCCTTGATCTCGCCGCCGAACGGGTCGACGCTCCAGTTGTCGGCGATGGCGGGCACCACGTCGAGGTGCCCGTGGACGACGAGGGCGCCGCGCTCGCGGTCCTCCCCCGCGACTCGCGCCACGACGCTCGTGCGTCCCGGGTCGGAGTCGATCAGCTCGGGCTCGAGGCCGAGGTCGCGCAGCTTCGCCGCGACGTACTCCGCGGCCGGGCGCTCCGGCTCCGCCTTCCCGTCGCCGTAGTTGCTGGTGTCGAAGCGGATGAGATCGCGCGCGATGAGCGCCGTCTCGTCGAGGGTGCTGTCGGTCACGGGCGCGCTGTCGATGCTGTCGGACATGCGGGCAACGGTACCGGCGCGGGCTCGACGGCGCGCGGAGGCCGGTGGGCCGCGAGGTGGCGTGAGAGGCTCCGGAACCGTGCTAATGTCTTCTTCGGCCGCGGAAACGCAGGTCGAAGGAAACACTCGTCCGGGTGGCGGAAATGGCAGACGCGCTAGCTTGAGGTGCTAGTGCCCGTATAGGGCGTGGGGGTTCAAGTCCCCCCTCGGACACACTGATCGGAACCCCTCGTCTCTCCTCGGAGAGGCGGGGGGTTCCGTCGTTCCCGACACCGTCCCCTCCTCGCGCCGGAGGAGGGATGCGCTGGGAGGAGAGTTCGGACGCCCCGCCTCCTCACGAGAAGACGGGGCGTCTCCTGCATCGGACGGCGCTTCTGCAGAGGACGGGCGCTCCTGCACCGCAGGGCCCTCCCGTACGGACCGTGCCTCGGTGTCAGACGCCCGCTGTCGCCGGCGACCAGCCGAGAGCCGGAGCGATCGATTCCACGACAGTGCGCAGGAGCCGCGCGTTGTACTCGACCCCGAGCTGGTTGGGAACGGTGAGCAGCAGCGTGTCCGCCTCCTGCACGGCGGCGTCCGCAGCGAGCTCGGCGGCGACGGCGTCCGGCTCGCCCGTGTAGCTGCGGCCGAATCGGGCGCGGACGCCCTCGAGGGTGGCGACCTGGTCCTGCTCGCCGCGGCCGCCGAAGTACAGCCGGTCGAGATCGGTCGTGATCGGAAGGACGCTGCGCGACACGGAGACGCGCGGGGTGCGCTCCCAGCCCGCCTCGCTCCACGCGGCGCGGTACTCGCGGATCTGGCGGGCCTGCAGCTCGTCGAAGGGCACGCCCTCCTCCTCCAGGAGCAGGGTCGACGACTGCAGGTTCATGCCCTGCTCGGCCGCCCAGCGCGCGGTCGCGAAGCTGCCGGCACCCCACCAGATCCGGTCCTCGAGGCCGGGCGAGCGCGGCTCGATCGAGAGCGGGAGCGACTGGCGCGTCATCGCAGGATCGGACTGCGCGACCGGCGCCCCGGTGAGCGCCTCCCGGAGGATCCGCACCTTCTGCCGGGCGAGGTCGGCGTCGGTCATCCCCTCCGGGGGGACGAAGCCGAACGCCTCGGACCCGCGCAGGGCCGTCTCGGGCGATCCCCGGCTGACCCCGAGCTCGAGCCGGCCGTCGGAGATCAGGTCGGTGGCGGCCGCCTCCTCCGCCATGTAGAGCGGGTTCTCGTAGCGCATGTCGATGACCCCGGTGCCGATCTCGATGCGGCGGGTGCGCGCGGCGATCGCCGCCAGCAGCGGGAACGGCGAGGCGAGCTGCGGCGCGAAGTGGTGCACGCGCACGTAGGCGCCGTCGATGCCGATCTCCTCCGCCGCCTCCGCGAGCTCGATCGTCTGGAGGAGGACGTCGCGGGCCGAGCGGGTCTGAGACCCGGGGACGGACTGGTAGTGGCCGAAGGAGAGGAAGCCGATGCGCGAGACCATGCCTGCCTCAGCGCTCGGGGGTCCCCCGCTATTCCCTGGTGGTGTGCACGGCGGACGCCGAACCGCGACAGAGCTCCCGAGGAGTCCTCAATACACGTATGGTGGTCGCGTGCCCGCTGATCGGGGCGGAGAGGGGTCGTCGTGGAGCCGATGGTCGGTCGCCTCGGGGCGACTCTCGGGGTCGCCATGCAGACGATCAGCGGGTCGCAGGTGCAGGCAGCCGCTCTCCGTCCGCAGCGGAACCGGTCGCCCGGTCGCGTCTCCGCGTCAGTGCGCCTCGAAGTCGGCGGAGACCGAGGCGGTGACCTCGATGTCCTCCGGCTTGAGTGCCAGCGGCTCCTCGGGAGAGGTGAACGCCTTGGCGCGGCTCATCATCGCCGAGCCGCCCTCGATGCGCGTGTGCGGGCGCAGTCCCGGCTCGAAGAGGGTCAGCACCCGCACCTCGGTCAGGCCGAGGGCCGCCGCATAGGCCTCGGCCCGCTCGCGCGCGTCGCGCACGGCAGCGGTGCGGACCTCGCGCTCGATGCCCGCACGTCGCGCCGCCGTCACGTCCCAATCGACCCCCGAGATCTGGATCCCCGGCACCTCCGAGATCGAGCCGACCCAGCGCCCGAGAGCCGCGAAGTCCCGGTACTTCACCCGGACCCCGGCGGCCGCGACATGGAACAGCTGCGTGACGTCCGAGTCCTTGATGTACCGGCGGATCGAGGAGACCGAGATCTGATCGGAGGACCACCAGGTGGCGGCGCCGGACGCCTGCTCGGCGGCCGCCTCCTCACGGACCCGCGCGTGCAGGGCGGTGACCTCGGCGAGCGCCTGGGGCCGGGATCGCGACTCGCGCCGGATCTCGAGGCGGACGGTGCCCCGCTCGGCGGGGTGGAAGTGCTGGGCGAGACCGGCGACGGTGATGGTGACCATGGCCCCATCGTGCCGTACGCACCCCGTCAGCTCCGAGCGGCGAGCATCTCCCTGATGCGGTCGGCGAGGGCCCGCTCCGTCGTCAGGTTGCTGACCAGCTGGGCTCGGTGCCCCCCGCAGGCGCCCGGGAGGGGATCTCCGGTGCTCGGGTCGACCCGGCCCAGCAGTGCCCGCTCCCCCTGGGAGATCGAGGCCTCGAGCAGGGCGAGCCGCCGCTCGAGCCGCTCGATCTCGAAGCTCTCGGGCGTGATGTCGGACTCGCGGAAGTGGCCGGCTGTTGAAGTGGGGACGCTCATCGATGATCCGTTCCGTCGGGGGCGCCCAGGAGCGGCGCCATCACCAGGAAGACACCGGAGAACGGCGATCATGACGCGAAGGCGCGAAATGCATTGAGACGTGGCGCGCCACCGGCGGTCAGGAGCGGAAGACGGCCAGGTTCTCGTTCTCCACGATGGCGAGGGTGCGGACGAGGCGGGTGTAGCGCTCGACGAGCTCGCCCTCCCCCGCGCCCTGCCCCAGCAGGGCCGAGATGCTCTCGGCGGGGAAGAGGGAGACGATCTCCATCGCGACGGCCCGCGCGTGCTCGGAGGAGAGAGTGCGCGCGTACTCCAGAGCGCGGGTCAGCTGCGGCCTCTCCTCCCCCTCCGGACTCGCCGACGGCGCCGTCGTGGCGGCATGGCCGAGGACCGCCACGAAGACGCGGGCGATCTCGTCGACCCGGAGTGCGCGGACCAGGGTCAGCAGACGCGAGGAGACGCGGGAGACGCCGCGCGCGAGGAGCTCTCCGCTGAGGGCGCGCACCTCGATCACGTCGCCGCCGCCGAACTCGCCGGAGACGCGCTTGATGCCCGAGGCGAACAGGCTCGAGCCGGCTCCGATGCTCCGCTCGGCCTCGAGGTTGATCTCGACGCGGCCGCGGCCGGTGGCCACTCCGGAGATCCAGCGCTGCTCCACGGGCGGATGCGCGTGCACGGCGCGGACGAGGGTGCCCGGGCCCGGCCCTCCCAGGGCGCCCAGGATGACCTCGGGGGTGCGCGCCCCGGCGATCCTGGTCGAGACGCCGTTGTGCGCGGCGAGTTCGGCGGCCCGCAGCTTGGAGCGGATGCCCCCTCGGCCGGTACCGCCCTTCTGCACGCCGATGCGGCGCAGCTCCGAGATGCCCAGCTCCTCGAGGTGCACGCCCTCGGCGATGCTGCCGGCGAAGACGCCGGGGACGTCGGTGAGCAGCAGCAGAAGGTCCGCCCCGAGGAGCATCGCCAGTCCGCCGGCGACGCCGTCGTTGTCCGAGCCGGCGGAGTCGATCGTGTCGTTGCCGTTGACCACGGGCACGACTCCGGCGTCGAGGGCGTGGCGGATCGCCTCGGCGACGTGCGCCATCTGCCGGGGAGAGGCGAGGTCGGACTCGCCGATGAGGATCTGCGCGACCAGGGCGCCCGAGAGCTCGGCCACCGAGCGGTAGAAGCCCATCAGGACGGTCTGGCCCACCGCTGCCGCCAGGCGTGCGCTGATCGGCTCCTCCTGCGAGCGGGCGAAGAGCGCCCGGCCCGAGGAGACGGCGCCGGAGGAGACCAGCACGACGTCCCAGCCCAGCGCGCGGGCGGCGAAGGCGCTCTCGAGCGCGCTGGCCAGGAGAACGGGATCCGGACCCGACTGCTTGGTGACCGAGCTGGACCCCATCTTGACCACGAGGGTCCTTCTGCGCGGCGCGGCCGGGTCGGTGGCGTCGGAGTCGGCGTGGTCGGGCAGGGCGTCGGACATGGCTCCCATGGTAGAGCGGGGGCGGTGGCCCTCCCTCGCCGAGACCCGGCGGAGACCTCCCCAGGACGGGGATGTCGGGGGCGGATGCGAGACTGCCCGGGACGTCTGGCACCTCCTCCTCAGTGCGCCTTGCCGGGCGGTCGCGGAAGGGTCCGAGCGGCTCGCCGGTGGATGTCGGTGGCGATTGACATACTCGAACACATGTTCGAACATGGGCAGATGAGCCCCCCTTCACCCCTCGTCTCCGCGGAGACGGCCGAGGCCGCAGAGCCCCTTCTGCGGCAGCTCGCGTCGGTGAAGGAGCTGCAGTCCCGCATCCGGGACATGCAGGCGACCACCCTCGAGACCAGGAGCCTCGCCACCCTGCCGGCCTTCTCCTCCGTGCTCCCGGGCGGCTCGCTCAAGCAGGGTGCCGCGTACTCGGTGGAGGGTTCGATGAGTCTGGCGATGGGGCTGCTCGCCGGCCCGTCCGCCGAGGGCTCGTGGTGCGGCGTGGTGGGCGTCCCGGAGTTCGGGGCCGAGGCCGCGGCAGGCATGGGGATCGACCTCGAGCGCCTGGTGCTCGTGCCCGCACCGGCCGAGCACTGGCTCACCGTCACCGCCGCTCTGGTCGATGTGCTGACCGTCGTGCTCACCCGTCCGCCCGCCTCCGTCTCCTCGGCCGACGTCTCGCGTCTGGGAGCACGACTGCGCCAGCGGGGTGCCGCGCTCGTGGTCCTCGGCGAGTGGCCCCAGGCCGAGGCGCGGCTCAGCATCCGCAGCAGCCGCTGGGAGGGGCTCGGCGACGGCCACGGCTACCTGCGCTCCCGGGAGGCGATGGTCGATGTGGTCGGCCGGGCCGGCACCCGGGTGCGCACGGTGCGGATGAGCATGCCCGGCGTCGAGAGCGCCTTCGGCTCCCGGGTCGAGCACGGCCGCCTGCACGAGCGGGCGGTCTGAGATGGCGAGCGCACCCGAGCTGCGGCGGACGATCCTCGTCTGGTGCCCCGACTGGCCCCTCCTCGCGGCCGCCGCCGACGCCGGCCTCGGCGCCGAGCACCCCCTGGCCCTCACGGAGAAGAGCCTGGTCTTCGCCTCCTCCCCCGCTGCTCGGGCGGAGGGGGTCCGGCGGGGCATGCGCGTGCGAGAGGCGCAGTCCCGTTGCACGGGTCTCGCCGTCCTCCCGTACGACCCGGTGCTCGACCACCGGGCGTTCGAGCCGCTCATCCAGGCGCTCGAGGAGATCACCCCGGGCGTCCAGCTGATCCGGCCCGGTCTGTGCGCGATCCGCGCCCGCGGTCCGCGCCGCTACTACGGGAGCGAGCAGAGCGCGGCCGAGGCGATCCTGCAGCGGCTGGCCGAGCTGGGTCTCCCCGACGCCCGCATCGGGATCGCCGACGGGCTCTTCGCCTCCGAGCTCGCCGCGAAGCACTCCGGCTGCCCCGTCGCCGTCGTGCCCCCAGGAGCAGCGGCAGGCTTCCTCGCCCCGCTCCCGCTCGACGCCCTCGAGACCGAGTCCGTCGCTGCCCCTGCCCGTGCTCCCCGCCGGGGGGACGACCTGGTGGCGCTCCTGCGCAGGCTCGGCGTCCGCACACTCGGCGCCTTCGCCGCCCTCCCTCGCGAGGACGTCGCCGCCCGGTTCGGACCGGAGGGCGCCCACGCGCACCTCCTCGCCGCCGGTGCGGAGTCGGAGACGGTGGTGCCCCGGCTCCCGCCGGAGCGCCTCGACCGGGCGATGGAGTTCGAGCCCCCTCTGGACCGCATCGACCAGGCCGCCTTCGCCTTCCGCGTCCCCGCGGAGGAGTTCGTCGCCGGGCTCACCCGCGCACAGCTGGTCGCGACCGCCATCCGCATCGAGGTCGTCAGCGAGCGCGGTGAGGTCTCCTCCCGGAGCTGGCTGCACCCGAGATGGTTCACCCCGGGCGACGTGCTCGACCGGGTCCGCTGGCAGCTGCAGGGCAGCGGGGAGATCGACACCGGTCTCGGAGCGCCGATCTCGCGGCTGTGCGTCGAGCCCGAGGCGGTCGACGCGATCGGCAACCACGAGCAGGGTCTCTGGGGCACCGCTCCGGAGGAGCGCGTCCACCACGGGCTGAGCCGCGTGCAGAGCATGCTCGGGCACGAGGCCGTGATGACCGCGTCGATCGGAGGGGGGCGATCCCTCCGCGACCGCCAGCACCTGATCCCCTGGGGCGACCGGGAGCCGGGCGACGCACGGCCGAGGACCCTGCCCTGGCCGGGCTCCCTGCCGCCGCCCCTCCCGCCGACGGTCTTCGCGGAGCCCGCGGCCGTGCTGGTCCGCGGACCAAGGGGCGAACCCGTCGCGGTCGACGAGCGCGGCGCCCTCAGCTCCGTGCCCGCCTACTTCACCCCCGGGACCTCTCAGGCACGCCTGGAGCCCCTCGCCGGATGGGCGGGTCCCTGGCCGATCGACGAGCGCTGGTGGGATCCGAGCACCGCCGTCCGTTACGACCGCTTCCAGGTGGTCGACGCCGCCGGTGTCGCCTGGCTGCTGCTCTGCCTCGACGGGGTCTGGGCCGCCGAGGCCCGATACGACTGAACCGGAGCATCCCTCCACCACCGCGAACGAGCACCGAAGGAGCCCCGATGGGCTGGAACAACCCGCCGATCCCCTGGTCGGAGTTCGAGCGCCGCCTCTCCAGCGGCAAGCGCGTCGACGGCACGGTCGTCCGGGGTGACGGCGGCGACAGCCCGGCCTGGTCGCACAAGCGACCCGCCTACGTGGCCGGGGACGATGTCCGGCCGCCGGCTCATCCGGTGCCCTACGCCGAGCTGCACGCCCACTCCCACTTCAGCTTCCTCGACGGGGCGAGCAAGCCGGAGCAGCTGGTCGAGGAGGCGGTCCGGCTCGGCATCGACACTCTCGCACTCACCGACCACGACGGGCTCTACGGCATCGTGAGGATGGCCGAGGCCGCGCAGGGGCACGCCGTCCGCACGGCCTTCGGAGCCGAGCTCTCGATCGGGCTCACCTCGCCTCAGAACGGGGTCGCCGATCCGGAGGGGACCCACCTGCTCGTCCTCGCGCGCCGCGAGGAGGGCTACCACCGCCTCGCCCGCGCGATCACCACCGCTCAGCTCGCCGGAGCCGAGAAGGGCAAGCCGAGCTACGAGCTCGAGGAGCTCGCGCGCGCCGCCGACGGCCACTGGATCGTGCTGACGGGCTGCCGCAAGGGAGCGGTCCGTCAAGCGCTCGCCGCCGCAGGAGTGGCCGCGGCCGAGCGGGAGGTCCGCGAGCTCGTCCGGCTCTTCGGTCCCGCCAACGTCCTCGTGGAGCTGTACGACCACGGGGATCCCCTCGCCTCGCGCGCCAACGACCAGCTGGCGGCGATCGCCGAGAAGCTCCGGCTGCGGACGGTCGCCACCGGGAACGTGCACTACGCCCGGCCGGAGGAGCGCCCCCTCCAGACGGCCCTCGCCGCGGTCAGAGCACGCCGGAGCCTCGACGAGATGGACGGCTGGCTCCCCGCCGCAGGCGGCGCCCACCTGCGCTCCGGCGCCGAGATGGCCGAGCGCTTCGGCCGCTACCCCGGCTCCGTGGAGAACACGGTGCGAGTCGCCGACGAGATCGCCTTCGAGCTCGGCCGAGTCCGGCCCCGGCTGCCGCGCCAGGAGGTCCCCGAGGGGCACACCTCGATGAGCTGGCTGCGCGAGCTCGTGCGCGAGGCCGTGCCGGCCAAGTACCCCCGCGCCGACGCCGACGTCCTCGCGCGCCTCGAGAAGGAGCTCGCGGTGATCGAGCAGAAGGACTTCCCGGGCTACTTCCTGATCGTCCACGACATCGTCCACTACGCCAAGCGGAACGGCATCCTCTGCCAGGGACGCGGCTCGGCCGCCAACTCGGCGGTCTGCTACGTCCTGGGCATCACGGCGGTCGACTCGATCTTCTACGACCTGCCGTTCGAGCGGTTCCTCTCCAGCATCCGCGACGAGGAGCCCGACATCGACGTCGACTTCGACTCGGAGCGGCGCGAGGAGGTGATCCAGTACGTCTACCGGAAGTACGGACGTCTGAACGCTGCCCAGGTCGCCAACGTCATCACCTACCGGCCCAAGTTCGCCGTGCGCGACATGGCCAAGGCCCTCGGATACAGCGCCGGGCAGCAGGACGGCTGGTCGAAGCAGGTCGAGCGGTGGGGGTCCGTCACCGAGAGCACCGACCACGACATCCCCGAGGACGTGGTCGCCCTGACCACCCGGGTGCTGGGCACGCCCCGGCACCTGGGCATCCACTCCGGCGGCATGGTGCTGACAGACCGGCCCGTGGGCGAGGTCTGCCCGATCGAGCCCGCTCGGATGGAGGACCGCACCGTCCTGCAGTGGGACAAGGACGACTGCGCCTGGATGGGCCTGGTCAAGTTCGACCTCCTCGGGCTCGGGATGCTCGCCGCCCTGCAGTACACGTTCGACCTCGTCGCCGAGCACGTCGGCGAGAAGTGGGACCTCTCCACCCTTCCCCGGGAGGAGAAGGGCGTCTACGACCAGCTCTGCCGCGCCGATTCGATCGGGGTGTTCCAGGTCGAGAGCCGGGCGCAGATGGGCACCCTCCCCCGGCTGCAGCCGCGCCGCTTCTACGATCTGGTGATCGAGGTCGCGCTCATCCGCCCCGGCCCCATCCAGGGCGGTGCGGTCCACCCCTACATCCGCCGCAAGCTCGGCGAGGAGCCGGTGACGTACCAGCACCCCCTCCTCGTGACGCCGCTCAAGCGCACCCTCGGCGTGCCGCTCTTCCAGGAGCAGCTCATGCAGGTGGCCGTGGCCGTCGGCGACTGCAACGCGGAGGACGCCGACCTGCTGCGCCGGGCGATGGGGTCCAAGCGCGGGACCGAGAAGATCGAGACCCTCCGCGAGCGGCTCTACCAGGGGATGGCCCGCAACGGCATCACGGGCGAGGTCGCGGACGACATCTACCTCCGGATCCAGGCCTTCGCGAACTTCGGCTTCGCCGAGAGCCATGCGATCAGCTTCGCCCTGCTGGTCTACGCGAGCGCCTGGCTCCGCCTGCACTACCCCGCCGCGTTCACAGCCGCGCTGCTGAGGGCGCAGCCCATGGGCTTCTACGCCCCGCACACCCTGGTCGCCGATGCCCGGCGTCACGGAGTGGAGGTCGTCTCGCCCGACGTCAACCGCTCCCTGGCGCCTCCCGGGCTCGAGGCGAAGGAGGACGCCCCCGCACGCCGGAGGGGCGGCGCCGCCTACGGGAGCGACGACTGCCTCCGCGCCGATCAGCCGCCCACGGGGCTGTTCGACCGCACCGAGCACTTCCACACGGACGACCACAGGCGCGACAGCGGCTTCGTGATCAGGCTCGGGCTGGCCGGGGTGAAGGGCATCGGCACCTCGCTCGCCGAGCACATCGTCGCCGAGCGCGAGCGCGGCGGACCCTACGCGAGCATGGCCGACCTCTCGCGTCGGGTCGGCACGACCGCGGCTCAGCTGGAGGCCCTCGGTGCCGCGGGCGCCTTCGACACGCTCGGTCTGCAGCGCCGGCAGGCGCTCTGGGAGGCCGGCACCGCCGCAGGCGACCGCGAGGAGTTCCTCGCCGGCTCCACGGTCGTCGTGCAGCCCCCGCTCCTGCCGATGCTCTCCCCTCAGGAGCGCGTGGTCTTCGACTTCTGGGCCACCGGCATCTCACCCGACGACCATCCGCTGCGCCACCTCCGCGAGGGGCTCGCTCGCCGCGGTGCCCGCTCCTCGGCCGATCTCCCCGGCATCCCCTCGGGGACCCGGATCGAGGTCGGTGGAGTCGTGATCCACCGCCAACGTCCCTCCACAGCCGGTGGAGTGACCTTCCTCAACCTCGAGGACGAGCACGGGATCCTCAACGTGATCTGCTCCGTCGGAGTATGGAACCGCTACCGCCGCGTGGCCCGCGAGGCACCCGCCCTGCTGGTCAGGGGGATCCTCGAGCGCTCCGACGAGGGGGTGACGAACCTCCTCGCCGACAGGTTCGAGACCCTCACGGTCGGCGCTCGCACCACCTCCCGCAACTTCCGATGACCCCTCAGCGGCACTGCCCGCTCGCCCCACGAGAAAGCGACACCATGACCACTCTCGACCACGCCGCTCCCGCTCCGCACCTCGATGCGCCGCTCCTGAACGACCGCGAGCTGCGCGAGCGCGTCTCCTCGCTGATCGGACCGGCCTACCGCCGGGCCCTGTGGCCGATCTTCCTCGACCGCGACGGCGTGCAGCTGCCGATCCTCTACCCGGTGGACGGACTCCCCGTGCACCCCGACGAGGAGAAGACCGAGCGGATCGTCGCCACCCTCGCCAAGGCCGTGGCGCACCAGGACGTGGGCTCTCTCGCCTTCGCCCTGGAACGTCCCGGGCGCGCCTTCCTCGGCGAGACCGACCGGGTCCTCGCCCGTCACCTGGCGGCGGCGTGCCACAAGCGGGCCATCCCCCTCCGCGCGCTCCTGCTCGTCCACGACGAGGGAGTGCGGGTCGTGACCGCGACGGAGTACGCCGCGGTCACACTCTGAGCGCTCGGGCCCGAGGCGGCCGTTCAGGACAGCGGCGGCCCCCCACCTGAACAGCCGGCCGCCACGGAGCTCAGGCGCTCAGCGTCACCAGCAGCGAGGAACCGCCGAGATCCACCTCGGTGTCCCCGGGCTGCACCGCGTACTCCCCGACGCCGAGCAGCGTCTCCGCCACCTCCGGCAGGGCGATGCGGGCGGCGGACTCGCCGACGTTGATCGCCACGGTCACCCGACCGCGGCCGAGAGTCAGCCAGCGGGCCTCCTCGTCGAAATCCACGCGGAGCGACCCGAAGCGCGGGTCCGTCAGCTCGGGGTAGCGGCGGCGGATCGCCGCCAGCTCGCGGTACACCTCGAGGGTGCGGGCGTGACGCCCCTCCCCGACCTCGGACCAGTCGAGCCGCGAGCGCAGGAACGTCTCCGGGTCCTGCGGGTCGGGCACGACCTCCGGGTCCCAGCCCATCTTCGCGAACTCCTCGATGCGGCCCTTCGCCGTCGCCTCGCCCAGATCCTTCTCCGGGTGCGAGGTGAAGAACTGCCACGGGGTCGACGCCGCCCACTCCTCGCCCATGAACAGCATGGGAGTGAAAGGGCCCAGCAGCGTCAGAGCAGCGGCGATCGCGAGACGGCCCTCGTCGAGGGACGCCGTCAGACGGTCGCCGACCGCCCGGTTGCCGATCTGGTCGTGGTTCTGGCTGCAGACCACCAGGCGCCAGGTCGGCATGTGCTCGGTGTCCACCGGACGGCCGTGGTGACGGCCGCGGAACGTCGAGAGGGTGCCGTCGTGGAAGAAGCCCCGGGTCAGCACCTTCGCGAGGGCGCCGAGCGGCGCGAAGTCCTCGTAGTAGCCCGTGGTCTCCCCGGTCAGCGCGACGTGGACCGCGTGGTGGAAGTCGTCGCTCCACTGCGCGTCGAGCCCGTAGCCGTGCGCCTCCCGCGGAGTGATCAGCGTCGGGTCGTTGAGGTCGGACTCGGCGATCAGCGTCAGAGGGCGCCCGACGTGGGCCGACAGCACGGCCACCTCGCTCGCCATCTCCTCGAGCACGTGCACGGCCCGCTCGTCCGAGAGGGCGTGCACCGCGTCCAGGCGCAGGGCGTCGACGTGGTAGTCGCGCAGCCACATCAGAGCGTTGTCGATGATGTACCCGCGGACGGTGTCCGAACCCTCGCCGTCCAGATTGATCGAGCTGCCCCAGGTGTTGGCCTTCTCGTTCTTGAGGTAGGGGCCGAACTCCGGCAGGTAGTTGCCGCTCGGGCCGAGGTGGTTGTAGACGACGTCCTGGACCACGCCGAGGCCGGCGCGGTGGGCGGCGTCGACGAAGCGCTGGTACGCCTCGGGTCCGCCGTACGGCTCGTGCACGGCGTACCAGAGGACGCCGTCGTAGCCCCAGTTGTGCGTTCCGTTCACCGCGTTGACCGGCAGCAGCTCGATGAAGTCCACGCCGATCGAGCGCAGGTGCTCGAAGCGCTCCACCGCCGCGTCCAGGGTGCCCTCGGGGGTGAACGTTCCGAGGTGCAGCTCGTAGATGACGGCGCCGGCGAGCTCGCGCCCGGTCCAGGCGGAGTCGCCCCACTCGTGCGCCGAGGGGTCGAACGTGCGCGAGAGCTCGTGCACGCCCTTCGGCTGGCGGCGCGAGCGGGGGTCCGGCAGCGGACCGCTGCCGTCCACCCGGTACCCGTAGTCGACCTCGCCGGTGGCCGGGGCCGACGCGGGCGCCCGCCACCATCCGTCGTCTCCGTGGCGGGTCATCGTCAGCGACGAGTCGTCGCCGAGAAGGAGCTCGACCGTCGAGGCCTCGGGGGCCCAGACGTCGAACCGCTCGGGCCCGGTCGTCGGGAGTGCGT
Organism: Rathayibacter sp. AY2B7; assembly: GCF_002931635.1. Lineage (NCBI taxonomy): Bacteria > Bacillati > Actinomycetota > Actinomycetes > Micrococcales > Microbacteriaceae > Rathayibacter > Rathayibacter sp. AY2B7. Next base: position 17,823 of record NZ_PSUC01000064.1, read on the forward strand.
AGCGGTAGGAAGTCGTGCTGATCACTGCTGTCTCCAGGAGGGGTCGGATCGGTCTGCGGTGCGGTGGCGGAACCGGTCAGGAGACCGGGGCGAGCAGTGCCACGGGGTAGTCGGCGAGGATCTCGGCGACCGGAGTCACTCCTCCCGCGAAGGTGCGGCCGGTGAGGACGTCCTCCATCGGGTGCCCGGGCAGGACCACGACCGTGCCGTTCCACCCGCCCGAAGCGGCGAGGCCCTCGGGGAGCCGGGTCGCGACGGTCAGCGCGCCGCCGCGGTCGAAGGCGATCGCGTGCTCGGCGGCGGGCCCGATCGCAGGGACGGCGGCGTAGCGGGTGAACAGCTCGGGGCGGTCGCGGCGGAGCCGCAGGGCGCGCGAGGTGACGAGGAGCTTCGCGGCTCCCTCGGCGTCGATCGCGGGCTTCCAGCCGCTGTCGAGCCGCTCCAGCAGCGCTCGACGCTGCCCGAAGTCGACCTCGCGGCGGTTGTCCGGGTCGACGAGGGAGGTCTCCCAGAGCTCGCTGCCCTGGTAGACGTCCGGGATGCCCGGGGCGGTGATCTGCACGAGCTTCGCGGCGAGGCCGTTCGACCAGCCGGCGGCCGACACCCGCTCGACGGTCTGCTCCACCAGCCGGCGGACGGCGGGCTCGTCGAACGCCGCGTCGATCGCCGCGTGCATCCGCTTCTCGAACTGCTCGTCAGGAGCGGTCCAGTGCGTCGAGTCGTCGGCCTCGCGCGACGCCTTCTCGGCGTAGGCGTGCAGGCGCTCGCGGCTCGCGGGCCAGGTCCCGACGACGGCCTCCCAGAGCAGGTGCTCGATCGGGCCGTCGCCGAAGCCGACGAGGGCGTGGAGCTCGCGGAGCGTCGCCGCCCACGCCTCCGGGTCCTCGGCCAGTGCGGTGATGCGGGCACGGGTGTCCTCGCCGCGCTTCGTGTCGTGAGTCGAGAGCGTGGTGAGCGAGGCGGGGAACGAGGCCTGGCGCACGGCCTGGCGGCGGTGGAACTCGACCAGGTCGATCGCGAACTCGTCCGGGTCCGCTCCGACCTCGTTCAGAGAGGTGAGGCGGCTGAAGCGGTAGAACGCCGTGTCCTCGACGCCCTTCGCCATCACCATGCCGGAGGTCTGCTGGAAGCGCACGGACACCGGGGTGCCGGTCTCGCCGAGCGCCGCGGCGACCTCGTCGATGGTCGCGCGGATCTCGGGACGGCGGCGCACGGCGTCGACGCGGGCGTGCTCGAGGTGCTCCGCTCCGTAGGGGAGGTAGCTGCGGTAGACCGGGTAGGTCGCCAGGAGCTCCGCCAGCGCGTCGTCCGCTCCCTCGATGCCGGGGATCAGGCGGGCCAGCCGCAGGACCTCGGAGCGGAGGATGCCGTCGGCGATGCCGCGCTTGGTGTCGTGGATGAGGTCGGCCCACTGCAGCGGGGCGCCCTTTCCCGTGAGCTCGGCGTCGAGGCCCTCCAGCACGGGGCGGGCGTCGGGGTCGACCAGGATGCGGTCGACGTCGGCCAGGGCGTCGTAGCCCGTGGTGCCGACGGTCGCCCAGTGCGGCGGGAGCTCCTCGTCGCCCTCGAGGATCTTCTCGACCCAGACCGGGGCGCCGCCGATCGCTCGGGCCAGGTCGTCGAGGTATCCGCCCGGGTCGGCCAGGCCGTCCGGGTGGTCGACGCGCAGGCCGTCAGCGAGCCCCTCGGTGAACCAGCGGACGATCTCAGCGTGCGAGGCGTCGAACACCTCGGGCCGCTCGACCGTGATGGCGGCGAGGGTGTTCACCGCGAAGAAGCGGCGGTAGTTCAGCTCGGCGTCGGCGCGGCGCCAGTTCACGAGCTCGTAGCTCTGGCGCTCGTGCACCGTGCGGCCGGAGTCGCCGGGCTCGGCGGTGCCGGGCGCGATCGGCAGGCGGTTCTCGTAGTAGTGCAGCTCGTCGCCGACGACCTCGAGCGCGTCGAGCTCGCTGTCGCTGTCTCCCTCGCTCGCACCGTCGCCGAGGATCGGCACGCGCAGCTTCCCGCCCCCCGCCTCCCAGTCGATGTCGAAGGCGGTGGCGTAGCGGGAGGACTTCCCGTTCCTCAGCAGGTCCCACCACCACGAGTTCTCGCTCGGGGTCGCGACGCCCATGTGGTTGGGGACGATGTCGATGAGGACGCCGAGGCCCTCCGCCCGCGCCGCGGCCGAGGCGTTCGCCAGGCCGGCCGCGCCACCGCGGTCGGGATCGACCTCGGTGTGGTCCACCACGTCGTAGCCGTGGTCCGAGCCGGGCTCGGCCTTCAGCAGCGGCGAGAAGTACAGCCAGTCCGCTCCGAGCGCGCGCACGTAGTCGGCGACGCGGGCGGCGTCGTCGAGGTCGAACGCCGACCGGATCTGGAGGCGGTAGGTGGAGGCGGGCAGACGCACGTCAGGCTCCTGTCGAGGGTGCGGTCGCGGAGTCGGTCGACTCGGCGTGGGGGCTGGTGGGTCCCGTCGAGGAGACGATCGGGATGGCCGAGGTGGCGGCCAGGGACGCGAGCGAGGCGGCGACCGAGTGGTCGACCTCGGGCTCGGGGGTGCTGTGCTCCTGGAGGATGACGAGCGACTTCGCCTGGACGGTGAGCATCGCCCCCGCCGGACGCGGGATCGAGTCCGCCTCGGCACCGACGACAGCTTCCTCCTGTACTTCAACGCCGACGACGTCGACGTCGAGTTCGCGATCCCGAGCGACGAGTACGCGCTCGAGTGGAGCGTCCTCGT
>NZ_PSUC01000065.1:0-20503 GCF_002931635.1 Rathayibacter sp. AY2B7
GGCGGGAGTCTGGGCCATCGGCGAGGTCGCCGCGATCGCCGGCCGCACGGTCGGGCTCGTCGCACCCGCCAACGCGATGGCGGAGGTGGTCGCCGACCGGATCCTCGGCGGCGACGCGACCTTCCCGGGGGTCGACGACGCCACCAAGCTCAAGCTCTCGGGCGTGGAGGTCGCCAGCTTCGGCGACGCCCTCGGCACCACGGAGGGAGCGCTCGAGGTCGTCTACGCCGATCCGGCCCGCGGTCTCTACCAGAAGGTCGTCGTCTCGGACGATGCGCGCACGCTGCTCGGCGGGATGTTCGTCGGCGACGCGGGCCCCTACTCCTCCCTCCGCCCGCTGCTGGGGCGTGAGCTGCCGGCCGAGCCCGGCGCCTACCTCGCGGCGGCGAGGGCGGAGGCGCCCTCGGGCGACCTTCCGGACGACGCCCAGGTCTGCTCGTGCAACAACGTCTCGGTCGGCGAGGTCCGCCACGCGATCGGCGAGGGGTGCACCGAGCTGGGGCCGCTCAAGGCCTGCACCCGCGCGGGCACCCAGTGCGGATCGTGCGTGCCCCTGGTGAAGAAGCTGCTCGACACGGAGCTGATCCGTGCGGGCGTCGAGGTCTCCCGCGCCCTCTGCGAGCACGTGGCGCTCAGCCGCAGCGAGCTGTTCGAGTCGGTCCGCATCCTCGGGCTGCACTCGGCCGAGCAGGTGATGGAGCGCTTCGGCTCCGGGCTGGGCTGCGACGTGTGCAAGCCGGTGATCGCCTCCGTCCTCGCCACCCAGACGAACGCCTACATCCTCGACGGCGGCCAGGCGCCGCTGCAGGACACCAACGACCGCGCCCTGGCCAACATGCAGAAGGACGGCACCTACTCCGTCGTCCCGCGGATCCCCGGGGGCGAGATCACGCCGGCGAAGCTCAAGGTGATCGCCGAGGTCGCCGAGCAGTACGGCCTCTACACGAAGATCACCGGCGGGCAGCGGATCGACATGTTCGGCGCCCGCCTCGAGCAGCTGCCCGAGATCTGGCGCCTCCTCGTCGACGCCGGCTTCGAGTCGGGTCAGGCGTACGGCAAGTCGCTGCGCACGGTCAAGTCGTGCGTCGGATCGACCTGGTGCCGCTTCGGAGTCCAGGACGCGGTCGGGATGGCGGTCTTCCTCGAGGAGCGGTACCGGGGTCTCCGCTCGCCGCACAAGTTCAAGCTCGGGGTCAGCGGCTGCGCCCGCGAGTGCGCCGAGGCGCGGGGGAAGGACATCGGCGTCATCGCGAGCGACCTCGGCTGGAACCTCTACGTCGGCGGCAACGGCGGCTACCAGCCGGCGCACGCCCAGCTGCTCGCGCAGGACCTCGACGACGAGACCCTGGTGCGCTACATCGACCGCTACGTCATGTACTACGTGCGGACGGCCGAGCGGCTCCAGCGAACCGCACGCTGGCAGGAGGAGCTCCCCGGCGGACTCGAGCACGTGCGCGAGGTGGTCTGCGAGGACTCGCTCGGCATCGCCGCCGAGCTGGAGGCCGCCATGGCCACGCACGTCGACACCTACGTCGACGAGTGGGCGGCGACCCTCGCCGATCCCGACCGGCTCCGCCGCTTCCGCTCCTTCGTGAACGCCCCGGACACCGCGGATCCGCGCGTCGCGACCGTGCGCGAGCGCGGGCAGGTCCGGCCCGCCGGCCGGGACGAGAGACCGGACGGACCCGTGCTGGTCGCGGGGCCGAGGATCCCCGTCGGTCCTGCCGGGATCGGATCGGACTCGTGATGCAGCTCTCCCTCGACCTCGCCGGACGCCGCGTGCTCGTGATCGGCACCGCCTCCGGGACCCGCCGCGTGCTCGCCCGCTACCGAGCCGCCGGCGCACTCGTCGAGCGGCACGACGCGGAGGACGCGCTCACCCCGGCGCCCCCGGCCCTGATCGTGTGGGTGGAGGGGCCGGCGCCGCTCCGAGCAGCGGCGGCCGAGCTCTGCCCCTGGATCGTCGACGAGGCCCCCGCGCCGACCCGGCCGGTCGGGCACGTCAGCATCGTCGGCGGCGGCCCCGGCGATCCGGATCTGATGACCCTCGCCGCCCGCCGCGCCCTCCGCGACGCGGACGTGGTGCTCTACGACCGGCTCGGTCCGCACGAGGGCCTTGCCGAGTGGGCGCCCGGCGCCGAGCTGATCGACGTCGGCAAGACGCCGGGTCATCATGCGGTGCCGCAGCACGAGATCGAGCGGCTGATGATCGAGCGGGCCCTCGCGGGTCTTGACGTCGTGCGCCTGAAGGGCGGCGATCCGTTCGTGTTCGGCCGCGGGTCGGAGGAGGTGCGCGCGTGCCGGCTCGCCGGCGTCGGCTCCACGGTCGTCCCCGGAGTGACCAGCGCGATCTCGGTGCCCGCCGCCGCCGGGATCCCGGTCACCCACCGCGAGGTCAGCAGGGCCTTCACCGTGGTCTCGGGCCATGCGCCGTTCAGCGAGCAGGAGCTCGGCCATCTGGCCGGGCTGGGCGGGACGATCGTGGTGCTGATGGGCGTGAACACCCTCCCGCACCTCGTCGTCGGGCTGCAGCGCGCGGGGATGCGCGCCGACACGCCCCTCGCGATCGTCGAGCGGGGCTGGTCGCGCGACCAGCGCACGACGGTCTCGTCGGTCGGCAGAGTGCTCGGCCTGCTCGCCGAGCTGGCACCGCGCTCGCCCGCCGTGATCGTCATCGGCGAGGTGGTCCGGCAGGCCGCGTGCCATGATGCGGGGGACCCCGAGAGCATCGCCCGAGCGGTCGATGCACTGACCGCGTGAGACCCCGAGGGGGCCGAGCATGACCGGCACCGATCCCGACGCCGCCGTGGGGTTCCGACCCGACCAGCTGGACGGCTTCCGCATCGGGGTCACCTCCGACCGCCGCTCCGAGGACCTGATCGCCGCGTTCGAGCGCCGCGGTGCCGCCGTCACGCACGCCCCCACCATCCGAATGCGCGGCGTCGACACCGAGGGCGCGCTCGAGGAGGAGACCCGCGCCATCGTCGCCGCCCGTCCCGACGTGCTCCTCGCCACCACCTCCTACGGCCTGCGGCGCTGGCTCGAGGCTGCGGACGCCGCGGGGATCGAGCTGGCCGACGCGCTGTCCTCCGCGCGGATCCTCGTCCGCGGACCCAAGGCGCGCGGAGCGATCCGTGCGGCGGGTCTCGACGACCACGGGATGAGCGAGCGCGAGACGACCACCTCCCTCGTCGACCTGGCCCTGCGCGAGGGCGTCGCCGGCCGCACGATCGCGGTGCAGCTGCACGGATTCACCGACCCGGCTCAGCTGCAGCGTCTCCGCGACGCCGGCGCCCGGGTGCTCACGGCCGCGCCCTACCGCTGGAGCGTGCACGAGGACTCCGCCCGGGTGCTGCGGCTGATCGACGCAGTCTGCGGAGGGGGCATCGACGCCGTCACCTTCACCAGCGCGCCGGCGGTGGAGGCGCTCTTCACGGTCGCGGAGGCCGCGGGCCGCCTCGACGACCTCCAGGCGGCCTTCCGCGAGACGGTGGTCGCCGCCGCCGTGGGCCCGGTGACCGCAGCACCCCTGGTCGAGGCAGGGATCCTCCCGGTCGTGCCGGACCGGTTCCGGATGGGCGCGCTCATCCGCCTGACCTGCGAGCACCTCGAGCAGGCGTCGCCCCGCATCGAGACGGCCTTCGGCACTCTCGAGCTCCGAGGCCGGCACGCCGTCCTGGCCGGGACCCGGGTGGCGCTGACCCCGGTCGCGCTCGCGCTGTTCCGGACTCTCGTCGCCGCCGAGGGCGCGACCGTCGCGCGTCACGTCCTCGCGGCATCCGCGCCGGAGGCTCTCGACGACCACGCGGTCGACGTCGCCGTCAGCCGCCTCCGTCAGGCCCTCCCCGAACCGCGGCTCGTGGCGACGGTGATCAAGCGCGGCTACCGGCTCGCGACCCCGCTCTGAGCGGCGGCGCGATGCCATACTGGGCGCGTGAGCAGGCTGAGGGTGGTCGTCGCGCCCGACTCGTTCAAGGGGTCGGCGAGCGCGGTCGAGGTGGCGCAGGCGCTCGCCGAGGGCTGGAGGTCGGAGCGCCCGGGCGACGAGGTCGTCCTCGCGCCGATGGCGGACGGCGGCGAGGGCACGGTCGACGCCGTCGCGCTCGCGGTCCCCGGAGCGCGACGCCACCCGATCGAGGTGCCCGGTCCGGACGACCGCCCGGTCCGCGCCGACTGGCTGCTGCTCCCTGACGGGACCGCCGTGGTCGAGCTCGCCTCCGCCAGCGGCATCACCCTGCTCGATCCTCTCCGCCCGCTGACGGCGCACACCCGCGGCTTCGGCCGCGCGATCGCTGCGGCGCTCGACGCGGGAGCGCGGGAGCTGCTGCTCGCGATCGGCGGCAGCGCCTCGACCGACGGCGGAGTGGGAGCGCTCCGCGAGCTCGGCGCCCGCTTCACCACCGCCTCCGGCCACGAGCTCGGCGACGGAGGCGGTGCGCTGCCTGCACTCGCCGCAGTCGACCTCCGCGGGCTCCGGCCGCTGCCGCCCGGAGGCGCGGTCGTGCTCAGCGATGTCGTGACCCCGCTGCTCGGCGACTCCGGGGCGGCCCGCGTCTTCGGGCCGCAGAAGGGTGCCGGCCCCGAGGACGTCCTCCTCCTCGAGAGCGGCCTCCGCCGTCTCGCCGCACATCTGGACGCGGATGCCGACGCGCCGGGTGCCGGGGCGGCGGGCGGGACGGGCTTCGGGCTGTTCGCCTGGGGCGCGCGCCCGACCTCCGGCGCGGACGCCGTCGGACGGGCGATCGGGCTCCCGGCGCTCATCGAGGGCGCGGACATCGTGATCACGGGGGAGGGGCGCTTCGACGCGCAGTCCGCCGCGGGCAAGCTCCCCGTGCACGTCCTCGCGCTCGCCGAGGGGGCCGGGGCGCGGACCTTCCTCGTCGCCGGGGCGATCGAGGCGCCGACCTCCGTCTTCTCCGCGGCGGCGTCGCTGACGGAGGCGGCGGGCTCCGCGGCGGCGGCCCTCGCGGACCCCCTCCCGCACCTGCGCGCCGTCTCCCGGGGGTGGGCTGCGCGCGAGCTCTGACCGCTCGCGGTGTCGGTGGTCGGGCGTACCGTCCTCGCATGCTCCGCGATGCGATCCGACCACCACATCTTGTGGTCGAGCCGCCGCACGGACCCCACCGGTCGGGCATGCCGACACGCCGTGGCGCGTTGTACACAGTGAACGGGATCCTTCTGTCCACACCTGTGGATGGTTCGTCCGGATCCGCGTCCTTCCGCGGTTCCACGGGCTCCGGCCTGTGGATGAACGGGGGAGGAACCGGTGGATAACTACACGGCTGTAACTACTACGTCTAGTGGGCTGACACCGGCCCGCCCCCTATATGTAGTATTGCTGAGCAGGTCGGAGCGAGAGCCCCACCGGCACCCAGAACTCACCCGGACCACCCTCCGACCCCGCCCGCATCGCGAGCCGCCGGTCGGGGAGCGGCACCGGGACACCCCCTCCGAAAGGCGACACCCATGGCTGTGACGGTCTACACCAAGCCCTCCTGCGTCCAGTGCACCGCGACGTACCGCGCCCTCGACAGCAAGGGCATCGACTACGAGGTGTTCGACCTCTCCGTGGACGAGAAGGCCCTCGAGGCCGTCAAGGCCCTCGGCTACCTCCAGGCGCCGGTCGTCATCACGGACGACGACCACTGGTCCGGCTTCCGCCCCGACAAGATCGCGACCCTCTGAGGCGCACGGACCGCGATCCGCGGCGTCGTCGGCGGGCGCCGTAGCGCCGCTGCGGCTTCCTCCTCCGCCTTGCGGCTCACCGCGCAGCCGCCTCAGAGGCGGGACCGAGAACAGCAGCTGACGAGGAGAGGGGCCGGACGATGAGCGGGCTCGTGTACTTCTCCAGCAGCTCGGGGAACACGCACCGGTTCATCGAGAAGCTCGGACGGCCGGCGCAGCGCATCCCGCTCCACGCCCGCCGCGACGGAGCCGCCCTCGACACGCTCCACGTCCACGAGCCGTACGTGCTCGTCCTCCCCACCTACGGCGGCGGCAACGGCGGAGGAGCGGTCCCCAAGCAGGTCATCCGGTTCCTCAACGATCCGTGCAACCGCTCCTTGATCCGCGGCGTCATCGGCGCCGGCAACACGAACTTCGGCGAGGCGTACTGCCTCGCCGGCGACATCATCGCCCGCAAGTGCGAGGTGCCGCACCTCTATCGATTCGAAGTATTCGGAACACCCGACGACGTCCGCGCCGTCGACGAAGGATTGGACACGTTTTGGACGCAGCAGTGATCGACGCTCCCCGCGACGCCGCACAGATGGACTACCACTCGCTCAACGCGATGCTGAACCTCTACGGCCCGAACGGAGAGATCCAGTTCGACAAGGACCGCGAGGCCGCTCGCGAGTTCTTCCTGCAGCACGTCAACCAGAACACGGTGTTCTTCCACACGCTCAAGGAGCGCCTCGACTACCTGGTCGAGAAGGAGTACTACGAGCAGGCCGTGCTCGACCAGTACTCGTTCGAGTTCATCCAGCAGCTCAACGACCTGGCGTACTCGAAGAAGTTCCGCTTCGCGACCTTCCTCGGCGCGTTCAAGTACTACACCTCGTACACGCTCAAGACCTTCGACGGGAAGCGCTACCTCGAGCGCTTCGAGGACCGCGTCGTGATGACCGCCCTCGGCCTCGCCCAGGGCGACGAGACGCTCGCGACCGCCCTCGTCGAGGAGATCGTCGCCGGCCGCTTCCAGCCCGCGACCCCGACCTTCCTCAACACCGGCAAGGCCCAGCGCGGCGAGCTCGTCTCCTGCTTCCTGCTGCGCATCGAGGACAACATGGAGTCGATCGCCCGCGGCATCAACTCCGCCCTCCAGCTCTCCAAGCGCGGCGGCGGCGTCGCCCTCTCGCTCTCGAACATCCGCGAGGCCGGCGCCCCGATCAAGCAGATCGAGAACCAGTCCTCGGGCATCATCCCCGTGATGAAGCTCCTCGAGGACAGCTTCAGCTACGCCAACCAGCTCGGCGCGCGCCAGGGCGCGGGAGCGGTGTACCTCTCGGCGCACCACCCCGACATCCTCCGCTTCCTCGACACCAAGCGCGAGAACGCCGACGAGAAGATCCGCATCAAGACGCTCTCCCTCGGCGTCGTCGTGCCCGACATCACGTTCGAGCTCGCGAAGAACAACGAGGACATGTACCTCTTCTCGCCCTACGACGTCGAGCGCGTCTACGGCATCCCCTTCGGCGACATCTCCCTCTCGGAGAAGTACCGCGAGATGGTCGACGACCCGCGCATCAAGAAGACCAAGATCTCGGCGCGCGAGTTCTTCCAGACCATCGCCGAGATCCAGTTCGAGTCGGGCTACCCCTACATCGTGTTCGAGGACACGGTGAACCAGGCGAACCCGATCAAGGGCCGCATCAACATGTCCAACCTCTGCTCCGAGATCCTCCAGGTCAACACCCCGACGACCTACAACGAGGACCTCTCCTACGCGCAGATCGGCAAGGACATCTCCTGCAACCTCGGCTCGCTGAACATCGCGCTGACGATGGACTCGCCCGACTTCGGCCGCACCATCGAGACCGCGATCCGCGGCCTCACCTCGGTGTCCGACCAGTCGCACATCACCTCGGTCCGCTCGATCGAGGACGGCAACGACAAGTCGCACGCCATCGGCCTCGGCCAGATGAACCTGCACGGCTACCTCGCCCGCGAGCGGATCCACTACGGATCCGAGGAGGGCATCGACTTCACCAACATCTACTTCTACTCGGTGCTGTTCCACGCCCTGCGCGCCTCCAACAACCTCTCCATCGAGCGCGGCACCACCTTCGAGGGCTTCGCCGACTCGAAGTACGCCTCGGGCGAGTTCTTCGACACCTACACCGAGAAGGAGTGGGCGCCGGCCACCGAGCGCGTCTCCCGCCTCTTCGCCGACTCGGGCATCGCGGTCCCCACCCGGGACGACTGGCGCGCGCTCAAGGCCTCGGTCATGGAGCACGGCATCTACAACCAGAACCTGCAGGCCGTCCCGCCGACCGGCTCGATCTCGTACATCAACAACTCGACGTCCTCGATCCACCCGATCGCGTCGAAGATCGAGATCCGCAAGGAGGGCAAGCTCGGCCGCGTCTACTACCCGGCGCCGTTCATGACGAACGACAACCTGGAGTACTACCAGGACGCGTACGAGATCGGCTACGAGAAGATCATCGACACCTACGCCGCGGCCACGCAGCACGTCGACCAGGGCCTCTCGCTCACGCTCTTCTTCAAGGACACGGCGACCACCCGCGACGTCAACCGCGCTCAGATCTACGCCTGGCGCAAGGGCATCAAGACGATCTACTACATCCGCATCCGTCAGCTGGCGCTCGAGGGCACCGAGCTCGACCAGTGCGTCTCGTGCATGCTCTAGAGCACGCAGCCCCACCCCCCTCCGCACGACCCATCCGCAGCAGCGAGAAGGAATCATGACTCCCCCCGAGAAGCTCAAGCTCGTCGACTCCGTCCAGGCGATCAACTGGAACCGGATCCAGGACGACAAGGACGTCGAGGTGTGGAACCGCCTCACGAGCAACTTCTGGCTGCCCGAGAAGGTCCCGCTGTCGAACGACATCCAGTCGTGGAACACGCTCACGCACCAGGAGCAGCAGCTCACCATGCGCGTGTTCACCGGGCTCACCCTGCTCGACACCGTGCAGGGCACCGTCGGCGCCGTCTCGCTCATCCCGGACGCGATCACGCCTCACGAGGAGGCCGTGTACACGAACATCGCGTTCATGGAGTCGGTCCACGCCAAGTCGTACTCCTCGGTGTTCTCGACCCTGTCGAACACCCAGGACATCGACGAGGCCTTCCGCTGGTCGATGGAGAACCCGAACCTGCAGAAGAAGGCGTCCATCGTGATGGACTACTACCGCGGCGACGACCCGCTGAAGCGGAAGGTCGCCTCCACGCTGCTGGAGTCGTTCCTCTTCTACTCGGGCTTCTACCTGCCGATGTACTGGTCCTCGCGCGCCAAGCTCACCAACACGGCCGACCTCGTGCGCCTGATCATCCGCGACGAGGCCGTGCACGGCTACTACATCGGCTACAAGTTCCAGAAGGGACTCGAGCGGGTCGACCAGGCCAAGCGCGACGAGATCAAGGACTACACGTTCTCGCTGCTCTACGAGCTCTACGACAACGAGGCGCAGTACACGCAGGACCTCTACGACCAGCTCGGCCTGACCGAGGACGTCAAGAAGTTCCTGCACTACAACGCCAACAAGGCGCTGATGAACCTCGGCTACGAGCCGATGTTCCCCAAGCAGGTCACCGATGTGAACCCCGCGATCCTGTCGGCCCTCTCGCCCAACGCGGACGAGAACCACGACTTCTTCTCGGGCTCCGGCTCCTCCTACGTGATCGGCAAGGCCGTGAACACCGAGGACGAGGACTGGGACTTCTAGGCGTCGACACCACGTCCCGGCCTCCACGGCGAACGGCCCCTCCCCTCGCGGGTGAGGGGCCGTTCCTCGTCTCCGGGCGGCGGGCGGGCGCCGGGTCACCGCACCCGGCGAGGCGCCGCCCTGTCGCCGAGGCGCCGTCCTGCCGGCGGCGCCTCGGCGACACCACGGTGTCTCGCGGAGCGGGGCCGGAGGGGCGGTCGTGGGCGCCGTCAGAGGGCCAGGCGCATCAGCACCCGGGGGAAGCCGTCGAGCACCGAGGTCGTGTCCGCGGCCTTCTCGAAGCCGGCGCGCTCGAACAGCGAGCGCGTGCCGACGTACGCCATCGTCAGGTCGACCTCCGTGCCGGCGTTGTCGACCGGGTAGCCCTCGACCGCCGGTGCCCCGTGGACCCGGGCGAACTCGACGGCGCCCTCGAGCAGCGGATGCGAGATCCCGCGACCGCGGAAGCCGGGCCGCACGCGGAGGCACCACACGCTCCACACGTCGAGGGCGTCCACGTGCGGGATGCGCCAGTTCGTCGCGTAGCTCGTGTCGGCCCGGGGGTGCACCGCCGCCCAGCCGACCACCTCGTCGCCGTCGTACGCGAGGACGCCGGGCGGAGGATCCTCCGCGACGAGCTCCCGCACCCGGGCGCCGCGAGCGGGACCGGCGAGAGCCCGGTTCTCGACGGAGGAGCGGAGCCGGTAGCTCAGGCACCAGCACACGCTCGCGTCGGGGCGCTTCGGGCCGACCATCGTCGCCAGGTCGTCGAAGACGGTGGCCGCGCGCACCTCGATCGTCATGGCGGCAGCCTTCCACCGTCGCGATGTGCGGACAAGCCGTTCAGAAGTCAGGACGAACGACGAAGGACTCCCTCCCTGCCGCGGAACCGGGGTCGCGGCACCACGTTCGTCCGGCATCCTCAACGCCCTCCGCCGATTCACCACTCCACCGGATGAATCGCACCAGCGCCCCCTGTTGGACGGCGCCCAGGCGGGGCGCCTACCGTGGACGAGGTATCCAACGAAGGAGCACTCCCTGTGAAGCACGTCCCCCTCGGCACCTCCGGTGTCGACTCCCCGAACGTCGTCCTCGGCCTCATGCGCATCCCCGAGATGAGCGACGAGGCGATCCGCGGCCTCATCGGCGCCGCCCGCGACTCCGGCATCGACTTCTTCGACCACGCCGACGTGTACGGCGGCGAGCTGCACCGCTGCGAGGAGCGCTTCGCCGAGGCGATGGCGCTCACCCCGTCGGAGCGTGAGCAGGTCGTCCTGCAGACCAAGGCGGGCATCGTCCCGGACGGCCCTTACTTCGACTTCTCGTACGAGCACCTGATCGCCTCGGTCGAGGGCTCGCTGAAGGCGCTGCGCACCGACTACGTCGACGTGCTGCTCCTGCACCGGCCCGACGCGCTCGTCGAGCCCGATGAGGTGGCCCGCGCATTCGACGAGCTGCACGCGTCCGGCAAGGTGAAGCACTTCGGCGTCTCGAACCAGACGCCGTACCAGATCGAGCTGCTGAAGAAGTCGCTGAACCAGCCGATCGTGGCGAACCAGCTGCAGCTCTCGATCACCCACGCGCCGCTGATCGCGCAGGGCGTCGCCTCCAACATGGTCGGCGAGGACCAGTCCGTCATGCGCGACGCCGGCATCCTCGACTACTGCCGCCTGAACGACATCACCGTGCAGGCCTGGTCGCCCTTCCAGGCGGGGTTCTTCACCGGCGTCTTCCTCGACAACCCGGCCTACCCCGAGCTGAACGCCGTCATCGACCGGCTCGCAGCGACGTACGAGGTCCCGGCGATCGCCGTGGCCACCGCCTGGATCACCCGCCACCCGGCGGGCATGCAGGTCGTGCTCGGCACGACCAACGAGCAGCGCGTGCGCGATGCGGCCCTCGGCTCCGATCTGCCGCTCACGCGGCCGGAGTGGTACGAGCTGTTCCGCGCGGCGGGCTACCTCGTCCCCTAGAGCTCCCACCCCGGAGGAAATGCGCGTCGGCGCAGAGAGGCACGGACTCCCCGGAGTCCGTGCCTCTTCCCGTCCCCGCGAGACGCCCGTCGGAACGCCCGCCGCGGTGTGCCGTGGACCGAAGCGGCATCTCGCGGGGGAGGGGCGGGAATAGGAACGGCACCCCTGCGTTGAACTTGAGCGTAACCGACTCAACTTCCTCAGGAGGACAGGTGCCCGACAACTACAGCGAGGCCGGAGCGAGCTCGTTCGACGACTTCCTCGCCCGCTACCTCGACGGTGAGCGCGCCCGCGCGGCGCGGTCGATCGACCTCAGCCGATTCCTCACCGCCCGTACCCGCGACATCCTGCAGTCCGCAGGACGCTTCGCCCTCGAGCGCGGCCAGACCGAGCTCGACGCCCTGCACGTGCTCCGCGTGCTCATCGACGACGAGACCGTCTCGCAGGCCGTGCGCCGCATCGGCGTCGACCCGGCCGCCATCGCCACCGCCGCGGAGGCGCGCCTGCCGCAGGCCGACGAGGCCCACGCCTCGCAGAACGCGGCCACCATCACCCCCAGCGCGCAGCGCGCGCTGTTCCACGCCTACCAGGTCGCCCGCTCCAGCGGTTCGACCTACATCGAGCCCGAGCACCTCTTCTTCGCGCTCGTGCTCGGCCAGGACGCCCCCGCCGGGCAGGTCCTCGCCCGCGCCGGCGTCACCGCCGAGGCCCTCACCCAGGGCATGCGCGAGACCGAGGCCCCGCAGCAGCAGGAGGCGGGACAGCCCGCCTCCGACACTCCGATGCTCGACAAGTTCGGCACCGACCTCACCGCTCTCGCCCGCGAGGGCCGGCTCGACCCGGTCATCGGGCGCGCCGACGAGATCGAGCAGACCGTCGAGATCCTCAGCCGCCGCACCAAGAACAACCCGGTGCTCGTCGGCGAGGCCGGCGTCGGCAAGACCGCCATCGTCGAGGGCCTGGCCCGCGCGATCGTGGCGGAGGAGGTCCCCGAGCAGCTGCGCGGCAAGCGCGTGATCTCGCTCGACCTCCCCGGCATGGTGGCCGGCACCCGCTACCGCGGCGACTTCGAGGAGCGCCTCACCGGCACCATGGACGAGATCGCGGCGCACTCCGGCGAGCTGATCGTCTTCATCGACGAGGTCCACACCGTCGTCGGTGCGGGCGGCGGCGGCGAGGGCGGCATGGACGCGGGCAACATCCTCAAGCCGCGTCTGGCCCGAGGCGAGCTGCACCTCGTCGGCGCCACCACGCTCAAGGAGTACCGCACCATCGAGAAGGACCCGGCACTGGAGCGGCGCTTCCAGCCGGTCCGCGTCGGCGAGCCCGGCATCGAGGACGCGGTCGCCATCCTGCACGGCCTGCGCCCCGCCTACGAGGAGCACCACCGGGTGCGCTTCACCGACGAGGCCCTCCGCGCCTCCGTCGAGCTCTCGGCCCGGTACCTCACCGACCGCGTGCTGCCCGACAAGGCGATCGACCTGATCGACCAGGCCGGCGCGCGCCTCCGCCTCCGCCTCGGAGCCGGCGTCGACACCGGAGCTCTGCTCGAGCGTCTGGCGACCCTGGAGGCCGACAAGAACGCGGCCGTCTCAGCCGAGCACTACGAGGAGGCGTCCCGCGTCCGCGACGAGATCAGCGCCGTGCAGGCGGAGCTCGACGCGGCCACCGGCAGCGCCCCCGCGGAGGCGGTCGTCGGCGAGACCGAGATCGCCGCCGTCATCGCCCGCGCCACCGGCATCCCGGTGTCGCGGCTCACGGAGGGGGAGCGCGAGCGCCTCGCGCACCTCGAGACCGAGCTGCACCAGCGGGTCATCGGCCAGGACGACGCGGTCACCGCGGTCGCCCGGGCCGTCCGCCGCAGCCGCACAGGCCTCGGCGACTCCTCGCGCCCGGTCGGCTCGTTCCTCTTCCTCGGCCCGACCGGTGTCGGCAAGACGGAGCTGGCGCGCACCCTCGCCGGCTCCCTCTTCGCCGACGAGCAGTCGGTCATCCGCTTCGACATGAGCGAGTTCGGCGAGCGTCACACGGTCTCGCGGCTGGTCGGCGCCCCTCCCGGGTACGTCGGCTACGACGAGGCCGGTCAGCTGACCGAGCGCGTGCGCCGGAACCCGTACTCGGTGGTCCTCTTCGACGAGATCGAGAAGGCGCACCCCGACGTGTTCAACCTGCTGCTGCAGGTGCTCGACGACGGGCGTCTGACCGACGGCCAGGGGCGGACGGTCGACTTCCGCAACACGGTGATCATCATGACCTCGAACCTCGGCTCGGAGTTCCTGGCCTCGCGGTCGGGTGCGCTCGGCTTCGTCGCTCAGAGCGACGCGTCGGCCGAGGGCTTCGCCTCGGAGAAGGACCTGCGCGATCGCGTCATGGGCCGTCTCCGCGAGGCGATGCGCCCCGAGTTCCTCAACCGGATCGACGAGATCGTCCTGTTCCGCCGCCTCGGCCGCGAGCAGCTGCGGGAGATCGTCGGCATCGTCCTCGACACCACGCGCTCCCGCCTCGCTCCCCGCGAGGTGACGCTCGAGGTGACGGAGGCGGCCGTCGACTGGCTCGCCGAGAACGGCTACGAGCCGCAGTACGGCGCCCGGCCCCTGCGCCGGCTCGTCCAGCGCTCCATCGACGACCGGATCGCCGACCTGTTCGTCAGCGGCGAGGTCTCCGACGGAGGCGCGGTCCGCGTCGACGCCGTCGGCGGCGAGCTGCTGGTGACCTCGGCCGCCGCCCTCCCGCTGGCCGCGTAGCCGGTCCCGCTCCGACCCCCGTCCCTCCTCCTCCCGCGAGACGCCGCTCGTGACGACGGCACCGCCCGTCGTCGCGAGCGGCGCCCGCGGAGGGGGAGGGGCGGGGGTCTCCGCGTCCTCACGGCTTGCCACAGCGGTCCCGGCGGGATAGACACGAGAGCACGAGAACCGGAGGCACGATGTCGAACCCGCGCTACTACGACCCCGTGGGCAAGGCGGTCCGGGCGCTGCTCGTGCTGAGCCTCGTCTGCTTCGCCCTGGCGGTGGGCATGTTCGCCCTCGACATCGTCATGCCCGGCACCATGACGGACGAGCGACGGCCCTGGGCCGAGGCCAGCGGGGCGCTCGCCTCGTTCGGCGTGCTGGCCCTCATCGTCTACTTCGCGACCGTCGCGATCGTCGGCGCGATCCGGGGGCGCGGGCAGTAGGCCCGGCTCCGACGCCGTCGTCCGACAGGAACGCGTCCGGCCCGCGGGATCCGAGGATCCTCGCGGGCCGGACGCGTTCTCGCGAGCCGTCAGGCGCCGGTCAGGGGCACTTCTTCGCGGTGATCGTCACCTTCAGCGTGGCGTCCGGAGCGACGGGGGAGCCGCCGGCCGGCTCCTGCCCGGTGACCTGGCCGGCGTCGGGCGCCTTCGGGTCCTCGGCGCAGGCGAGCGTGATCTTCGTGAAGCCTGCGGCGCCGAAGGCGTTCTTCGCGGCCTCCAGATCCTGGCCCGTCACGTTCGGCACGGTCTTCTGGTTGCCGGAGCTGGTGAACACGGTGATCGCGGTGCCGCGCGGGGCCGAGCCCGACGGGTCGGCGCGGGTGACCGTCCCGACCGCGGCGTCGCTCGCCTCCGTGCCGCCCTGCACGACGCCGAAGCCGGCCGCCTCGAGCTTGGCCTCGGCGTCGGCGGAGGAGAGTCCGACGACATCCGGGATGTCGACCTTCGGGACGACCTGCAGCGAGCCGTCGGCCTCCGGGAACTCCGTCCCGCCGTACGTCGCGTCGGCGGCGCGCATGACGACCGGCCAGATGCGGTGGCGCGCGGTGGCGGCGGATCCGGAGTCGAAGGAGTAGCGGCCGAGGCGCAGGTTCGCGTCGCCCTTCACGTTGAACACGCCGACGGCGGTCGCGACGCGGGTGCTCGCTCCGGTCATCCAGGTGGCCTTCGCATCGTCGGTGGTGCCGGTCTTGCCGATCAGCGGAACGCCGTCGCCGGTGCGGGAGGCCACGGCCGTCCCTCCGCCGGTGAAGGTCGCCTGCAGCGCGACGGCCGCGGTGGCGGCGACGTTGCGGTCGATCGACTGGCGGCAGTTCGCCGGGGGCACCGGCTGGTCGGCTCCGGCTGAGTCGGTGATGCGGTCGATCGCGACGGGGTCGCAGGTCGTGCCGCCGGAGGCGATGGTGGCGAAGGCGCCGGCCATCGAGAGGGGCGAGACGTAGTTCGTGCCGAGCACCGACGACGGGTTGTGCTCGAGCTCCTCGCCGCTGCCCTGCTTCACGCCCATGTCGACCGCGGTGTCGCGGATGCCGCACAGGTCGAGCTCACGGGCCATGCCGACGAAGCCGGTGTTGAGGGAGGTCTTCGTGAAGGACACCGGGGTGCCGACCTCGCCGGTGCCGCCCTCGTCGTTCTTCGCGCTCGTCTCGTTGCTCGTGTCGGTGCCGCCGGAGACGCAGGAGTCCGTGAAGGTGCCCCAGGTGGACTTGCGCGTCCCGTCGACCGACTCGTTGATGCTGTGGCCCTCCTTCAGCCACTCCACCAGGGTGAAGAGCTTGTAGGTCGAGCCCGGCTGGATCCCGGAGGATCCGCCGTTGGCCCGATCGGTGCTGTAGTTCACGGCGCTGTAGGACGGGTCCGTCGTGAGGACGTCCGGATCCTGCGAGTACTTCTTGTTCTGCGTCATCGCGAGCACGCGCCCGGATCCGACCTCGACGCTGACCGAGACGGCTCCGACGTCGAAGTTCCAGGTCTGCGGGACCTGCGCGTCGACGGCGGCGACGGCCGCGTCCTGCAAGCCGACGTCGAGCGTCGTGTAGACGTCGAGGCCGCCGCGGCGGAAGTTGGTCCAGCGGGTGTCCTCGTCGGCGCCGAAGATCTCGTTGTTCTTCAGGACGTTGGTGACGTAGTCGCAGAAGAAGCCCGCGTTGCCCGCGGTCGAGCAGCCGGTGCTGGGCTGGGTGATGCGGGGCTCGATCGGAGTGGCGACGGCGGCGTCGTGGTCCTCCTGCGAGATCTTCCCCTCCTCGAGCATCTTGCCGATGATGTAGTCGCGGCGGTCCTTGTTGCGGGCGTAGCCGTTCGCGGCGCCGTTGTCCGGGTTGTCGGGCTGGTCGATCCGCAGGACGGCCGGGTTGTTGACGATCGCGATGAGGCTCGCGGCCTGGGCGATCGAGAGGTCCGCGGCCGAGGTCGCGTAGTAGTAGTTCGCGGCGGTCTCGAGGCCGTAGGTGGTGCCTCCGAAGAACGCGATGTTGAGGTAGCCCTGGAGGATCTGGTCCTTCGTGTACTGCTTCTCGAGCCCGATGGCGAGCTTCATCTCGCGGAGCTTGCGCTCGGGGGAGGTCCGGGTGGCCTCGTCGATCGCAGCCGCGCGCTCGGCGTCGTCCGAGATGTTGCGGACGGCCTTCTCGACGAGGACGTTCTTCACGTACTGCTGGGTGATCGAGGATCCGCCCTGCACGTCGTTGCCGAGCACGTAGGTCTGCGCGACGGCGCGGAGCGTGCCGGGGAGGTCGACTCCGCCGTGGTCGTAGAAGCGGGGGTCCTCACCCGAGACGGCGGCGTCCTTGGCGGCCTGGGCGATGCGGTCGAGCGGCACCTCGACGCGGTTCTCGACGTAGAAGGAGGCGAGCAGCTGCGGGCCGTCGGAGCCGGTCGCGTAGATGTTGCTCTTCTCGGAGAGCTTGTCGACCTCGAGGTAGTCGGGCAGGCCGTCGAAGACGCCGATCGACTGGTTCGCGGCGACTCCGGCGAGCGCCACAGCCGGGGTGACGGTGGCGGTCACGAGGACTCCGGCCACGACGCTCATGCCCAGGAAGCCCACGATCGCCTTGACCACACCACCGGTGGTCCTTCTGTCGGACGCCAAACCTTCTCCTTCGCGAATCCCCCCGGATGCTGCGACGACCGCGGCCGACGCCCTGCACGCTCCGTGCGGCAGGTCAACCTCGACAGACTAACCCGAGAGCCCCCGAAGACGAAGGCCCGGCCAGAGGCCTGAAAAGACCCTGACCGCCACCCGGGGGACGGTGTTCCCTAGGCTGTCGGCATGGTGAGCCCCTCCTCCGACCCCGGACCGGCCGACGCGACGACCCCGGAGGCCGCTCCGGTCGCGCCCCCGCAGGCCGTCCCCGCACCGCCCACGGGCGCCCTCTCGTACGCTCTCGGCTTCCTCGCGTTCATCGGGATCCCGTTCCTCAGCCTGATCGTGGGCGGCATCGTCATGGCGTCCGTGTACCCCTCCGCCCGGAGGAAGGGCGGGCTCGCCGCCGAGAACGCGCGGAACGCGGCGAACTGGGGTCTGACGGTGATCCTGATCGGGGTCGTGACGCTCGGCGCGCACGTCGTGCTGCTCTTCGCCGCCTCCGACACCCCGCTCGCGAAGGACTTCTATCCGATCGGCATCCCGATCACGCTGTTCGCCGTGCTCTGGCTGGTGCACTTCGTGCTGATCATCTGCGGACTGGTGAAGGCGAATCAGCGCGAGGTGTTCCGTCCGCGCATCGCGATCCCGTTCCTCCGCCCGCCCGCGGCCTGAGCTCAGGCGCCGACGGGCCAGAGGTAGTCGAGCCCCGGCGGCGTGCCGGGGAACAGCGGGCCGTAGTGGTCCTCGTCCTTGGTCACGAGCTTCGAGCGGTGCGAGAGGTGCAGCCGCTCGTCGCCGAACCACGGCGGGAGCGGGTAGTCGCCGGTCAGGGAGGCGGCGAGATCCTCCGGGGCGGCGGCGAGGGCCTCCTCGGTCTTCACGAGGCACGTGTCGGCGAAGCCGCGCTCCGTCCACTCCGCGCAGGTCTCGCGCTGGTAGGTCATCAGCGCCGGCCGGAAGCCCCGCCACATCCGCGTGACGGGGTGGTTCTGCCAGCCGTACCCCGGGACGGTCAGCGCCCGCATGACCTGCAGCGTCTCGACGCGCTGCTTGCCGAGCCGCTTGCCGTCGAGGGCGCGGACGCTGCGGTGGAAGTCGGGGTAGGGGAGGAAGGTCTGCACGCCTCCCAGTCAACAGCGGCCCGTCTCCCTCCGGCCACCCTCCCGTCACGCCGATGTCGCCTGGCGTGCGTAGCGTCCGGGGCATGACCGGACTCCCCCTCCTCGCCACCGACGACGTGCAGCTGCGCTGGGCGCGACCCGAGGTCCTCGACTCCGCCCGCCACCGGATGCTGCGCCTGCTCACCCTCGCCGAGCGCCTGCGCTACGAAGCGACGAGTCGGCGCGAGGTCCGGGACGGCTTCCTCCTCGGCCGGGTCCTCGTGCGCGAGCTGGCGGCGGAGACGCTCGGGATCGATCCCCTCGAGGTCGCCGTGGACGCGCGCTGCCAGCGCTGCTCCGGACCGCACGGCCGCCCGGTGCTCCGCGGCGAGCACCCGGCGCTGGAGCGGATGCGGATCAGCATCGCGCACTGCGACGGCGCGGTGGTCGCGGCGCTGGCGACCGGACGCGACATCGGGATCGACGCGGTGCGCGCCCGCAGCGTCCGCGACCGCGTGGCCTCCGGGGCGACGACGGCGGAGCAGGTGCTCGCCGACCTGCGCTCGCAGGCGGTCGCGAAGGCCGACGGGCGCGGGACGTCGAGCGACGAGCCCGTCCGCTTCCGCACCAGGGAGGGTGCGACCGAGGCCTGGATCGAGGGCTCGAGCCGCTACTTCGCCGTCTCGGAGCCGGCGGTCCACTCCGCGCTCGTCGTGGCGGTCGCGGTCGCTCAGGAGTGACCGCGGGGCGCGGTCCCCGGCCGTTGCGCTGGTCCGCGCCTAGGCGAACAGCGACAGCGTGATCGTCGAGCGGTAGGAGCCGGCCTCGACGTCCGGCTCGGCCAGCAGCCGCAGCTCGGCGTCGGCGCTCCAGGTGCCGACCCCGCCGGCGGCTCCGAGCAGCAGCGCGTCGCGCAGGCCCGCGCCGCCCTCGAGGGAGGAGGCGACCGGATCGCCCGCGACGGCGCCGGTGCCGGCGACGAGGCGCGGGGTCCAGCCGAGGTGGTCGGCTCCGATCGAGGCGCTCGGGCCGGCGAGGGCGCTCGCCGAGGCGAGGACGTACCAGTCGTTCTGCGCGGCGACGCGCGAGTCGGTGACGGTGACCGTGGGCAGCCCGCCCGTGAACCGGCGCTGGAGGGCAGTGGAGCCCGACTCGGCGAGGTCGACGGCGTCGGCGGCGACGGAGAGCGAGAGGGAGCCGGGCTGCGCGGGAGGGGTGATGTCGACGTCGACGTCCACTCCGTCGAGGTCGTGGAGCAGGGGCGGCGTGCGGACCGGGTCCTCGCCGGTGAGGGGATCGGCGGCGTCGGGCGGAGTGGCGGAGGGGGAGTCGGCGGGACGGTCTGCGGCGGGCTCCGAGACCCTCGCGCAGACGGTGGCCTACCCGGCCCGCGTCTGCTGAGCGCACGGCGGCCGGTCGTCCGGTCGTGACGGAGGAGGGAGTGCCCGCGGGCGCTCCCTCCTCTGCGTGTGCGGCGCATCATCCGACGCGCAGGGCGAGTGCGGGCTCGATGTGCGCGGCTCAGGGCTCCAGATGCCGAAGGACGTGCCGGGCCTGGGCGGGAGCGCCGTCACGTCGATCTCCGCGGGCGGGAAGGAACGGCCGCTCCCCCGCAGGCGCTCCCCGAGAAGGAGATCGGTCGCCTGATCGATCCGGCTCAGCGCCGCCTCGTCGAAGAGGTGGGCGCACGAGCATGGCCGAGCCCGCTGGCGCGCTCCGCGGCACTCCACCCGGAAGCGGGGGTGCAGAGCACTTCGCGCTCCTGGTAGTAATCACAGGCGGGCGCATCGCAGAGCCCGCAGAACTGGACCGTCCGTGACCCGCACCACCCGCGCTCTCGCCGCGTTCGTCCCGACGACGACCCTCGTGCTCTCCGTGGTGTTCGCCTCCGCCGCACTCGCGCCCGAGGCGATGACCGCCCCGGAAGCGGTGTCGACGCCGACCGCCGCCTCGCCCGCGGAGGATGCGGCGGCGACTGCGGACCCCTCCGTTCCCGATGCGGGATCCGGCGCCTCCGACCGCCGCTCCTCGAGCCCCTCCTCCGCGGACCCCGTCGAGCCCGCGCAGCCGACGACCGGCTCCTCTTCCGCAGACCGGCCCGCCACAGACCCGCCCGCCGCAGACCGTCCCCGCACCGCCCACGGGCGCCCTCTCGTACGCTCTCGGCTTCCTCGCGTTCATCGGGATCCCGTTCCTCAGCCTGATCGTGGGCGGCATCGTCA
>NZ_PSUC01000066.1:0-20442 GCF_002931635.1 Rathayibacter sp. AY2B7
GCGCTCCAGCATCTCGGCCGCGAGGTCGCGGCGGCGCCAGAACTCCGATCCGGTCGCGTAGAGCAGCGGCGTCATCACGTTCTCGCGGGCGGTCCGCCCCTCCAGCAGGTTGAACTGCTGGAAGATGAAGCCGATGCTGCCGCCGCGGATGCGCGCGCGGGCCCGCGAGGACAGGGTCTCGGTGGGAGCACCCTCGAGCAGCATCCGCCCCTCGGTCGGCTCGTCGATGAGTCCGAGGATGTTGAGCAGCGTCGACTTACCGGAACCGCTGCGCCCCACGACCGAGACGTGGTCGCCCTCGCCCACCTCGAGATCGACGCCGTCGAGGATCGTCAGCGGCGGTGCATCGGGCAGCGGGACGACCTTGCGGATCCCCTCGAGCCGGAGGATCGTCACGAGCAGAAGACCGAGCCGTCGGGCTGCGCGATGCAGTCGCCGCCCAGCTGGACGTCGGGAGCAGCCTCCTCCGCGCCCGGCACGAACTGCAGGAGCTCGGCGCCCTCCTCCACTCCGCCGGTGATCTCGACGGAGCTGCCGTCGGTGAGTCCCAGCGTCACCGGGACCTCCTCGGTGCTGCCGTCGTCCGCCCGGCGGAACACGACTCCGGACTGGGCGGTGCCCTCGACCGCGGTGGTCGGCACGACGAGGACGTCCTCCGCCTTGCCTCCCGCGAGCGTCACCGAGGCGGCGAGCCCGGGGAACACGGTGACCTCCGTCGGCACCTGGCAGGTGAAGCTCGTGCCGGAGCCGCCGGTGGAGGTTCCACCACCGCCGGCGTCCGTCGCTCCGCCGGTCGTGCCGCCCTCGCCGGCTCCGGCGAGAGGGGTGCTGATGGTGAGGTCGGTGCAGGTGAAGCCCGCGGGTCCGCCGGTGATCGCGACCTGCGCCTCCGTCGGCCGGTTCTGGATGCGGTAGAGCTGCTGCGCGTCGATCGTGCCGGTGACGGCGTAGCTCGGCGGCGCGACCTGTCCGGTCACCTCGCCGACCGTGACGGCCTGGTCGTGGATGACGCCGAGGGCGCTGAGGGTGCCGCCGGTCGCGGCGTAGACCCGCTCGAAGCGCACGGAGGGCTCCTGCTGGGTGAGGGTGACGGTGCCGTCCGGGCCGGTCGTCTCGACCGGGTCGCGCGGAGTCTCGACGCGGATGTCGTAGATGAGATCGCCCGACGCGACGGCCGCGCCCTGCTGCACGTAGACGTCGTCGACCGTTCCGGCCGCCGTCGCCTTCAGCGGCACGGCGGGGTCGGCGGCGACGGTGCCCTGGAGGGTGAGGTCGTTGGTGACCGTGCCGCGGGCGACCGTGACGGTCGGCTCGGTGATCTCACCGGTCGGCTGCGTCGGATCGGCCTCGGCCGCGCCGTCCGGGAAGAACGCGATCTTCACCAGGGCGATGCTCGCCGCTCCGATGATGACCATCCACACGATCGGGAACACCCAACGCCGAACCGCACCCATCAAGTCCCCCGACTCCGCTTCCAGGGCGCTCCGCCGTGGGGCGCCGGAGGCAGCCTATCCGGCGGGGAGGTCGCGTCATGGACCGTGGCGCGCCCGTCAGCCGGCGAGCGCCGCGACGATCGAGGCGACGCGGCGCGCCCTCGTCTCGGTGGCCTTCGCGCCCTCGACCGACGTGACGTGGGCCTTCCGCGCGCTGGGCGAGAGCGCGGCGAAGCGCTCCGCAGCGCCCGCCGAGGCCAGCGCGGACGCCAGGTCCTCCGGCACGACGACCTCGCGCGGCGCGGTGTCGAGCTCGATCACGACGTCGATCGCGTCACCGCCGGCGAGCTGCGTCTCGCGGCGCTTCTCGGCCGAGAACGGGATGAGCGCGCGTCCGCCCATCGCTCCGACCGTGCTGGTGAAGCGGTAGCCGTTCACCGTCACCGCGACGGCGGGACGCTTGCCGCCGCCGAGTGCCTCGAGGACCTCGGGCGGCACCTCGATGCCGGTGTTGTTGCCGATCTGGAAGAGCGTCGTGGTGAACTGCACGTCGCGATGATGGCACCGATTCCCGCGTGTCGCGCGGCCGATCGCTGTACTGACGCGGAGAGCCGTCGACTCGATCCTCGTCGACCTCCCGTTCACGGATCCGGAGCGCTCGAGGGCGTTCTCCACGGCGCTCGGCCGGACCCTGGATCCCCTTTTCAGCCCTGAATCCTCTGTTCAGCGACGACGCCGCCTGCTCCGTCGCCTCCGAGCACGTGTCCGCGATGCTCCTCCCGCACCCCTCCTTCTCGACCTCCAGGTCGAAGGAGATCATCGACGCGCGCTCCCAGGTGCAGGCCCTCTTCGCGGTGAGCGTCGGCAGCCGGAGGAGGTCGGCGAGGTGGACGGGAACGGGCCGGCCTCCGGCGGCGCCGAGCCGGTCGCGGTGCAGGACCTCGGCTCCATGCGGGCGCGCGGCCTCGAGGACCCTGACGGCCACGTCCGGGAGTCCCTGTACACCGATCCGGCCGCGGCCGAGGCCGGTCCGCCCCGGGAGTGAGGGTCGGCGCGCTCAGCAGGAGCGGGTGTCGGGGTCTCCGAGCGAGGAGCGCACGGCGTCGACCGTCATCCTGCCCTCGGGGTCGAGCCGGGCGAGCATGCGCGACATGATGTCGGCCAGCTGCGGGATCTGCTCGGCGTCGAGCGGATCGATGACGTCGGCCAGAACGGTCGCGACGTGACCGGGCGCCGTGTCGACGATCTTCTGGAGGCCGGCGTCGGTGAGCACCGCGTTCGTGGCGCGGCCGTCGGAGGCGCAGGGGCGGCGCTCGAGGTAGCCGCGGGCGACGAGGCGGGTCACCACGTGCGAGAGCCGGGGCAGGGTCGCGTTGGTGCGGGCGGCGAGCGTGGTCATCCGGAGGGCGCGGTCGGGCGCCTCGGACAGCATCGCCAGCGTCAGGTACTCGAAGTGCGTGAGCCCCGCGTCGCGCTGCAGCTGCGTGTCGAGGGCGCCCGGCAGCAGTTCCACGACCGCGATGAAGCGCAGCCAGGCGTCGAGCTGATCGGGCGTCAGCCAGCGTGTCTCGGGCGCACTCATCCCCCCACCCTACCCACTACTTGCCGCGACAAGTAAGTCCCTCCGCGCTTCGTCGAGCCGCGTCCCGGGGCTCCGTCGGGAGGCCGACCCGCGCCAGCCTGATCCCACCATCCCCGCAAGCACCGCCCCCGAGGCGAACCAGCGATCCGCGTACCAGCGGATCGCTGCAGCCGAACGCACCCCGCCCCTCAGAACGCAACCCGTCGAGAAGCCGACCGCGCCACGCCCGATCCACACCATCCCCGCGAGCACCGCCCCCGAGGCGAACCAGCGATCCGCGTACCAGCGGATCGCTGTAGCCGAACGCCCCCCGCCCCTCAGAACGCACCCCGTCGCGAAGCCGACCGCGCCACGCCCGTCAGGGACGGGCGTGGAATCGACTACAGCACGTCGTCGCTCAGATCGATCGGGTTGCCGAAGCGGTGGTTCGTGATCGAGATGGCCTGCTCGCGGAGGAAGGGCAGCAGTTCGACGCGGCCGGCGGGGGTGACCGGGTCGGCGTAGACGGCGGTGTCGAGGGCGCCGCCGAGGGCTTCGGCGAGGGCGGTCGCGAGGGGGACGCGGGATCCGTCGGCGCGGGTGAGCGGGACCGGCTTGCCTGTGCTGCCGCGGGTCATGCCGGCGACGACGTCGGTGAACGAGCCGGTCGAGTCGGACGATCGGCGGACGACGGCCTGCTGTCCGTGCGTCGGGCTGCCGGGGGCCTGCGGGCCCGCGTAACCGTCGACGCGGTCGGAGACGATGTCGCCGATGATGCGGATGCGCGGGGCCGTGATGCGGCCGGCCGCGGCGCGCTCGAGCCACTGGGCGTCGGTCTCGACGACGATGCGCGGGACGAGGCCCGCCATCTCGGCGAGCTCGTCGCCGCCGAGCATCTCCTGGACCCGCGGCGGGAGCGGGAGGGACGTGGAGATGTCCATCCGGGAGCGGGTCAGCAGGCCCGCGGCGATGACGCGGAGGAGCTCTCCGAGGTCGCCGCCGTCGGCCAGGCGCAGCGCGATCGGCACGCGGAGGTAGCGGAACAGGTTCCGCTCGACGCCGACCTTCGAGATGTCGGTGACGACGCCGAACTCGGTCGCCCAGGCGAGCTGGTCGGAGAGGGCGGAGCGGCGGAGCAGGTCGAACTGCTCGAACCGGAGCGAGGACTGGGCCGCCTCGATGAACTGACGCGCGCGGTCGTCGAGGCCGCGCAGGTGCAGCGTCGAGGAGGAGCGCGCGGGCGAGGGCTTCCAGGAGCCGAGGCCGATGAGATGGTTGGGCCCGCCCGCCTTCGCGCCGCCGCCGACGGACGAGCGCTTCCAGCCGCCGAAGGGCTGGCGCCGGACGATCGCTCCGGTGATGCCCCGGTTGACGTAGAGGTTGCCCGCCTCGACCGAGTCGATCCAGAGGGCGAGCTCGTCGGCGTGCAGGGAGTGGAGCCCGGCCGTGAGCCCGTACTCGGTGCCGTTCTGCATCCGGACGGCGTCCTCGAGGGTCGCCGCGTGCATGATCCCGAGCACCGGGCCGAAGAACTCGGTGAGGTGGACGTAGCTGTCCTCGGTGACGCCCTCGCGGATCCCGGGCGACCAGAGCGTGCCGCTCTCGTCGAGGCGCTGCGGCTCGACGAGCCACGACTCGCCTCCGCCCAGCGTGGTGAGCGCGTGCAGGAGCTTGCCGGTGGGCTCCTCGATGAGCGGCCCCATCACCGCCGACGGATCGTCGGGCCGGCCGACGCGGAGCGACGTGACGGCGTCGACCAGCTGGGCGCGGAAGCGCTTGGAGCGGGCGACCGACCCGACCAGGATCACCAGGGAGGCGGCGGAGCACTTCTGGCCGGCGTGCCCGAAGGCGCTGCGGACGATGTCGGCGACGGCGAGGTCGTAGTCGGCGTGGGGAGTGACGATGATCGCGTTCTTGCCGCTGGTCTCGGCCTGCAGTGCGAGGCCGGGCCGCCAGGAGCGGAAGAGGCGGGCGGTCTCGTAGGAGCCGGTGAGCAGCACGCGGTCCACGAGGGGGTCGGTGATCAGCGCCCGTCCCAGATCCTCCTCGTCGAGGTCGACCAGGGCGAGGAGCTCCTGCGGGACGCCCGCGTCCCAGAGCGCCTCGACGAGCACAGCCGCCGAGCGGCGGGCCTGGGGCGCCGGCTTCACCACGACTCCGGAGCCGGCGGCGAGCGCCGCGAGGATCGATCCGGCCGGGATGGCGACCGGGAAGTTCCACGGCGGAGCGACGACGGTGACCCGCGCGGGGACGAAGGTGGCCCCGGTGACGGCGTCGAGCTCGCGGGCGCGGGTGGCGTAGTAGTGGGCGAAGTCGATGGCCTCGGAGACCTCGGGGTCGGCCTCGGCGATCGTCTTGCCGGTCTCGGAGGCCATCACCTCGATCAGGCGGTCGCGGTTCGCCGCGAGGACGAGGCCGGCGCGGTCGAGCACCGCCGCTCGGTCGTAGCCCAGGCGCTCGCCCCAGCGCTCCGCGCGGCGGGACACCGTGCGCAGCACCTCCTGGAGCTCCGCCTCGGTGCTCACGCGCGCGGCGTCGGCCGTGCCCGCTCCGATGGTCGAGCCGGCGATGCGCTCGGTGATGAGGCGCGCCCAGCGGCGGTTGCCGGGGAGGGCGGGGTCGGTGTCGGGCTCGTTGTGGAAGCCCGCGGTCGCGGCGGCGGCGCCGGAGCCGCGGCTGAGGCCGAGGACGGCCTGCGTCAGGCCCGCGGCGGCAGGGTCCTGCGCCCGCTCGCCGGCGCGGGCGTGCTCCTGCACGAGGCGGCGGCCGGAGCCGGAGGACCACTCCCGCAGGCGGTCCTGCGTGCGGTTCGGCGGCGGGACGGAGTCGTCGAGGGCCTCGAGCGAGGCGCGGAAGCGGCCGAGCTCCCGCTGCAGCACCTCCTCGTCGTCGAGGCGGAACGCGGCCGAGAGGAAGTTCTCGGGGCTGCTGTTCTCCTCGAGCCGGCGGATGAGGTACGAGATCGCCACGTCGAACTCGTGGGGGTGCACGACGGGCGTGTAGAGGAGGAGGCGTCCCACGTCCTCGCGGACGGCGCGCGCCTGCCCGGTCGCCATCCCGAGCAGCATCTCGATCTCGACCGCGCCGGTCACCCCGCGCTCGGTCGCCGTGAGCCACGCCCAGGCGAGGTCGAAGAGGTTGTGCCCGGCGACGCCCACGCGCACCGCGTCGACGCGCTCCGGCCGCAGCGCCCGGTCGAGCAGGCGCTTGTAGTTCGTGTCGGCCTCCACCTTGCTGCCGACGGTCGCGAGCGGCCAGTCGTGCAGGGCCGCGTCGACCCGCTCCATCGCGAGGTTCGCGCCCTTCACGACGCGCACCTTGATCGGGGCTCCGCCGCGGGCCCGGCGCTCCTGCGCCCACTCGGTCAGCTCGTCGAGCACGCGGACGGAGTCGGGCAGGTAGGCCTGCAGGACGATGCCCGCCTCGAGGTCGAGCATGCCCGGCTGCTCGAGGAGGCGCCGGAACACGGCGACCGTCAGGTCGAGGTCGCGGTACTCCTCCATGTCGAGGTTGATGAAGGTGGGGTCGGCGCCGGACGCGGCGGCCTGGTAGAGCGGGGTGAGTCGCTCCACGACGCGGTCGACCTCCTCCTCGAAGGCCCACATCGACAGCTGGCTGACGACGCTCGAGACCTTGACGCTGACGTAGTCGACATCCGGCCGCTCGAGCAGGCGGAGGGTCCCCTCGAGGCGCCGGCGGGCCTCGCGCTCGCCGAGCACGGCCTCGCCGAGGAGGTTGAGGTTGAGCCGGTCGCCGCCCTCGCGCAGCGCGGCGACGGCCGCGCCGAGACGGGCCTCCGAGGCGTCGACCACGAGGTGCCCGACGAGGCGGCGGAGGATCCGGCGGGCCGCGGGCACGACCACCCAGGGCAGCACGGGGCCGACGGCGCCGCCGGTGCTGATCGCGGCGCGCAGGTAGGAGGGGAGGAAGGCGGGCGTCTTCGCGGTGAGCGCCGCGAGGTTCTCGGCCGCGACCGAGAGGTCCTCGGGCCGGGCGACGCCGTCGACGAACCCGACGGTGAAGTCGAGTCCGTTCGGGTCCTGGAGCACGCCCGCGAGCCGCTGGGCGGCGGGCTCGACCGGGAACTCGCCGCTGCGCGCGATCCAGCGGCGGACCAGGGACTCGACGCGCTCGATCATCGGGCGGTCGTCGACCTCGGGCTCGGCGGGGGCGGGCGCGGCGAGCTCCGACTCCGACGCGGCGTCGGGCCCGCGCACGACCTCGTCCTGAGCGTCGCGCACGACCTCGTCCTCGTCCTGGATCTCGGACTCGCGCACGGCCTCGTCCTCAGCGTCGGACTCCTGCGCGTCCCGAGGCTCGGGCACGTCCTCGGATGCGGACTCCGGCGCCGGCTCGACCTCGGCCCCGCTCCCGGAGTCGCGGGCCTCACCTACCTCGACCTCGTCGTCCGACTTCGTGCCGCCCTCCGGCGTCCGACCACCGACCGTCGCGGCGACCCCGCTCCGCACGGCCGCGTCGTCGGGCTCGCGCTCCGGGTCGCTGCCGGGCACACCTGGGGTCGTCGACTGCTGCATCCTCCGAGGCTAAGCCCGACCCGCCGCCCGGACGCGGCGTGACGCGGTGGTCGCGCCGACTCGCCCGCGAGCCGCCCCTGTGGAGGAGCGGATCAGTGCCGGCGGTGGTCCTGAATGGTCATCCGCGGGCCGTGCCGCGGCTTCCGCGCTCCGCTGCAGCCGATCAGCCGGATGACCCGCTGCCGGTGCCCGCGCCACGGCTCGAGGAGCTCGAGCATGCCGTCGTCGTCGACCCCGAGCCGGCCCGTGAGCGCGAAGCCGACGGCCGCGGCCAGGTGGTAGTCGCCCACGCTGACCGCGTCCGGATCGCCGTGGGCGCGCATCATCACCTCGGACGCCGTCCACGGCCCGATCCCCGGCACCGACTGCAGCCGGCGGGCGACCTCGTCGCCGCCCCGCCCGAGCGCGAGGGTCCGCTCGAGGCCGGAGGCGACGAGCGCGGCGGTGAGGACGGTCCGCGAGCGCCGCGGATCCACTCCCGCGCGGTGCCAGTCCCACGAGGGCACGCGCCGCCACTGCTGCGCGCTCGGAGCCACGTGCAGAGCGACCGGCCCCGGGGCGGGCTCCCCGTGGAGGCGCACCAGCACCCGGTAGGCGCGCCACGCCTCCGTGCTCGTGACCTTCTGCTCGAGGACCGACGGCGCGAGCATCTCGAACACCAGGTTCGCGCGCGTGAGGCGCAGGCCCGACGAGCGGCGGAGCACCTCGGCGAGCGGCGCGTGGGCCGACAGGTCGAGCCCGCTCCAGTCGTCACCGTGGCCGAGGAGCTCGGGGACCGCGTCGATCAGCCACTCCGCTCCCCCGCCCCAGGCGCGCGCGTGGACCCCGCCGTCCGCCGCCTGCCGCAGATGCAGCGTGCCCGGGCCGAGCGGCGTGCGGAACGCCCGCCAGAAGCCGGACGCGTCGAGGAGCATGGTCGGGTCGCCCGAGCCCCGCAGCAGCGTGCGGAGGGTGAGCGCGAGGCTCACCGGCTCCGACGGCGCGTAGACCGTCGCCCAGGAGGGCTCGGGAGCGGGGACGGGGATCGACACGCAGTGATGCTAACCGGCGGCTCCGACACCGGATCGGACGCTCCTCCGCAGAACCCCCATCCACGACGTGTTCGGAGCGACACGCCCGGCGGATTGGTTCAGACGGCGTGAACACATGCGCGGATCCGATCGCCCGTTTCCACTGGTCAGCAGGTCGATCCCGGGCGTAGCTTCGCGCTGTCGCGGCGGCGCTCCAGCCGCCCGGCACCCGCCTATCACTGGAGATGCGCACATGTTCGACACGACCTTCATCCGCAACGCGATCGTCAAGAGCTCTGAGACCGCTCTCGACCGTCGCCGCTTCTTCGAGGCCACCGGCGTCGCCGGCCTCGGCATCGGAGCCGCGGCCCTCGCCGCGCCCACCGCCTCCGCCGAGGAGGTCGCTGCCAGCGGCCCCAGCGACGCCTCGATCCTCAACTTCGCCCTCAACCTCGAGTACCTCGAGGCCGAGTTCTACCTCCGCGCCGTCTACGGCACCGGCCTCGGCGGCTCGGACGTGACCGGCAAGGGCACGCCCGGCGGCGTCATCGGCGGCCGCCCCGTCGACTTCAAGACCCCGTGGCTGAAGAGCTTCGCCACCGAGGTCGCGAACGACGAGAAGGCCCACGTGAAGTTCCTGCGGGCCGCGCTGGGCACCGCGAAGGTGGCCCGCCCGGCGATCAACCTGAAGGACAGCTTCAACTCCGCCGCCGTTGCGGCGGGGCTGATCAAGGCCGGTCAGTCGTTCGACCCGTTCGCGAGCGAGTCGAACTTCCTGCTCGGCGCCTTCGTCTTCGAGGACGTGGGAGTGACCGCCTACAAGGGCGCCGCCCCGCTCATCCAGTCGAAGACCTACCTCGACGCGGCCGCCGGCATCCTCGCGGTGGAGGCGTACCACGCGGGCGCGATCCGCTCGGCGATCTACGCCGCCGACCTGTCCGACTCGGCGAACAAGCTCTCCGACGCTCGCGACAGCCTCGACGGCAAGACCGACCTCGACCAGGGCGTCAAGGTCAACGGCGAGGCGAACATCGTCCCGACCGACGGCAGCTCCATCGCATTCAGCCGCACCCCGGGCCAGGTCCTCAACATCGTGTACCTGAACCCCGCGGCCGGGACGCGCACCGGCGGATTCTTCCCCCGGGGCGTCAACGGCGAGCTCGTCACGACCTAGTCCCACCAGCACCGAGCACGACGACGGGCCCTTCCTCGAGGCGGCGAGGAGGGGCCCGTCGTCGTCCGCGTGCACATCCGTTCACCGGGTCCTCTAACCTGAGCGGGTGAAGATCGGGATCCTGACCTCCGGTGGCGACTGCCCCGGCCTCAACGCCGTCATCCGCGGTGCCGTCTACAAGGGCATCAAGGTCTACGACCAGGAGTTCGTGGGCTTCCGGAACGGCTGGCGCGGAGTGGTCGACGGCGACCTCCTGCCGCTGGGCCGCCCCGAGATCCAGGGCATCGCCAAGCAGGGCGGCACGATCATCGGCACCAGCCGGACGAACCCCTTCGAGGGCGAGAACGGCGGCCCCGAGAAGATCGCCGAGATGATGGACCGCAACGGCATCGACTCGATCATCGCGATCGGCGGCGAGGGCACCCTGGCCGCGGCCAAGCGCCTCACGGACGCGGGCCTCAAGATCGTCGGCGTCCCGAAGACCATCGACAACGACCTCGGCGCCACCGACTACACCTTCGGCTTCGACACCGCCGTCGGCATCGCGACCGACGCGATGGACCGCCTCCGCACCACCGGCGACTCGCACGGCCGCTGCATGGTCGCCGAGGTCATGGGCCGCCACGTCGGCTGGATCGCCCTGCACTCCGGCATGGCCGCGGGCGCCCACGTCATCCTCATCCCGGAGAAGCGCACCTCCCTCGACCAGATCGTCGAGTGGGTGCAGAGCGCGCAGGACCGCGGGCGCGCACCGCTCGTCGTGGTCGCCGAGGGCTTCTCGCTCGACACGATGGACGACGCCCACTCCGAGCGCGGCCTCGACGCCTTCGGCCGGCCCCGCCTCGGCGGCATCGGCGAGCTGCTGGCCCCGCTCATCGAGGAGCGCACCGGCATCGAGACCCGCGCCACGACGCTCGGCCACATCCAGCGCGGAGGCACGCCCACCGCGTTCGACCGCGTCCTCGCGACCCGCCTGGGCATGGCCGCCATCGACTCCGTCGTCGCCGAGCACTGGGGCCGCATGGTCGCCCTGCGCGGCACCGACATCTACCACGTGGACTTCGCCGAGGCGCTCGGCACCCTCAAGACGGTCCCGGACGCCCGCTACGAGGAGGCGCGCACCCTCTTCGGGTAGCGCGCGCTCCCCGCGGAGCGGGTCAGCCCTTCGCGCCGTCCGGCGTCGCCGTGGCGACGATCTGCGCCCGCGCGAGGGTGTGGAAGTGCGCGTTGAAGCCGAGGATCGCCGGCGTCGACTCCGGGTCGAGGTCGAGCGACTCGACGTCGAGGGCGTGCACCACGAAGAAGTAGCGGTGCTCGCGGTCCGGCGGCGCCGCTCCGACGAACTGGCGCAGCCGCATCTCGTTGGGCAGCGTCTGCGCGCCCGCCGGGAGCAGCTCGAAGCCGGCGGCTCCGGCTCCCGTCGGGAGCTCCGTGGTGTCGGCCGGGAGGTTGTAGACGGCCCAGTGCCAGAAGCCGGAGCCGGTGGGCGCGTCGGGGTCGAACACCGTCACGGCGAAGCTCTTCGTCTCGGCGGGGGCTCCCGACCAGCGCAGGTGCGGCGAGACGTCCTCGCCGCCGGAGCCCTCGCCGTAGTGGCGGGCGGACAGGGGCGCACCGTCGGCGATGTCGTCGCTCTCGATCGCGAAGGTCGGCACCTCGCCGAGGCGGGCGTAGGGGTCGTAGGTCCAGTCGGACATCCGGTTTCTCCGTTCGGGAAGGGCGGGCGGGGGCCCGCGCCCTCAGCCTAGGAACCCGGCGGTGCGCGCCGAAGGGCTTGCGGAGGGGGTCAGGACCCGAGATAGCGCCCGGGCCTGTGGTTGAACGCCAGGACCAGGTTGAGCACCACCACTCCTGCCGCCGAGATCAGCACGTTCAGCGGAGGCACCACCAGCAGCGCGGCCGCGACCACGCACGCGTCGAGCGCCATCATCACGTAGCCCGCCCGCCAGCCGAGCCGCTCCTGCGCGATCAGGGCGACGATGCTGAATCCGCCCAGGCTCGACCCGTGCCGGAAGAGGATCAGGAGGCCGATCCCCGCGAGCACGTCGCCCGTGAGGACGCCGTAGACGGGCTCGATCCGCAGCTCGCCGAACGCCAGCGGGTGCAGGCCCGCCAGGACCGAGACCAGCACGATCGAGAACATGGTCCGCAGCGTGAAGCGCCAGCCCTTCTTCCACAGCGAGAGGGCGAGGAACGGCACGTTGACCGTGACGAGGATCACGCCGAACGGGATGTCGAGCGGGTACCCCAGCAGCAGTGCGAGACCCGCGGTGCCGCCCGTGACCGCCTGGCTCGCGCGCAGCAGGTAGAGGCCGAGCGACACGACGAACGCACCGGTGACGAGACCGAAGACGTCCTCGAGGCGGGAGTGCGGCACGGGGGCGGAGGCGTCGGGCACCCGACGATGCTGCCACACGCCGCGACCAGGTCCGGACGTCCTCGTAGGATGTGCCGGTGCTGCCGAAGATCCTGCTGTTCTACCGCTTCGTGCCGCTGGCCGACCCCGAGTCCGTGCGGCTGTGGCAGCGCGAGCTCTGCGAGTCGCTGGGCCTGCGCGGGCGCCTGCTGATCTCGGAGCACGGGGTGAACGGCACGCTGGGCGGCGGGATGGACGCCCTGAAGCGCTACGTCCGCCGCACCCGCGAGCACTCGGCCTTCCGCGGGCTCGAGGTGAAGTGGAGCGACGGCTCCGGGCTCGACGACGCTGGCCGCAGCCTCGACTTCCCCGGTCTCTCGGTGAAGGTGCGCGACGAGATCGTCTCGTTCGGCGCGCCCGACGAGCTGCGGGTCGACGCCGACGGGGTGGTCGGGACGGCGCCGCGGCTCGACCCGGACCAGCTGGACGCCCTCGTCGCCGAGCGCGACGACGTGGTGCTCTTCGACGGCCGCAACGCCTTCGAAGCCGAGATCGGCCGGTTCGAGGGGGCGATCGTGCCGGGAGTCTCCAGCACCCGCGAGTTCGTCGAGCAGCTCGACGCCGGCGTCTACGACCACCTCAAGGGCCGGCCCGTGGTCACGTACTGCACCGGCGGCATCCGCTGCGAGGTGCTGTCGAGCCTGATGACGGCGCGCGGCTTCGGCGAGGTGTACCAGCTCGACGGCGGCGTCGTCCGCTACGCCGAGGCGCGGCGCGACCGCGGACTGTGGAAGGGGGCCCTGTACGTCTTCGACGGCCGCGGCTCCGTCTCCTTCTCCCCCGACGCCGAGGTGCTCGGCCGCTGCACCTCGTGCGCCGCGCCGACCAGCCGGATGCGCAACTGCACCGACCTCTCCTGCCGCGCCCAGCTCGTGGTCTGCGCCGACTGCGATGCGGCGGCCTGCGCCGCGCACGCGGGCCCTACGCTCGTGCCATGAGCATCGAAGCGCGCGGGCGCATTCTCGTCGACCTCCACACCGCCCCCGAGCTGCTGCAGGTGGTGAACGTCTGGGACGTGATCAGCGCGACCACTGTCGCCGCGCTCCCGGACACCCGGGCGCTCGCGACCGCCAGCCACTCCATCGCCGCGGCGTTCGGCTACGAGGACGGCGAGCGGATCCCGCTGGAGCTGCACCTGGGCATGATCGAGCGCATCGTCGCCGCCGTCGAGGTCCCGGTCTCGGCCGACCTCGAGGCGGGCTACGGCGACGCGGGCGAGACGATCCGTCGCGCCATCGGGATCGGCGTCGTGGGCGCGAACCTCGAGGACCAGGCGAAGCCGCTCCCGGAGGCGCTGCGAGCGGTCGAGAAGGCCGTCGCCGCGGCCGAGGAGGAGGCGGTGCCCTTCGCGCTCAACGCCCGCACGGACGTGTTCCTCCGCGCCGGCGACCGCGACCGCGGCGAGGTCCTGGCAAACGCGATCGAGCGCGGTCGCGCGTACCTCGACGCCGGCGCCACCTGCTTCTTCGTCCCCGGGCTGCTCCAGGACGCCGAGCTGGAGTCCCTTGTCGCCACCCTCGGGCGGCAGCGCGTCAGCGTCATCGGCGTCCCCGGATCGCAGTCCCCCGCCCGCTTCGAGGAGCTCGGGCTGGCCCGCGTCTCCTACGGTCCGTGGACGCAGCGCGTCGCCCTGACGGCGCTCCAGGACGCGGCCTCCGCCCTCTACTCCGGCGGATCGCTCCCCGAGGGCACCCGGCCCCTGAACTGACCGCCCGGCCGCGGGCCCGCGGGCGTAGCGTGGGCCCATGTACCGAGCCATCGTCGTCGAGCGGCACTCCGACTCCGACACCGACACCCCCAACCGAGCCCGCCTCCTCGAGCGCGACGACCCCGACCGCTCGCACGGCGACGTGTCGATCGCCGTCGAGTACTCGAGCGTCAACTACAAGGACGCCCTGGCGCTGGCGGGGCGGCCCGGGATCGTGCGCCGCACCCCGCTCGTCGCCGGCATCGACCTGGTCGGCACCGTGGAGTACGCGGACGGCGAGGCGGGCGAGCGCTTCGACTCCGGCGACCGGGTGGTGCTCAACGGCGCCGGCCTCGGCGAGCGCCACGACGGCGGGCTCGCCGAGCGGGCCCGTGTCGACTCCGCGTCGCTGCTCCGGCTGCCCGGCGCGATCTCGGCGGCACGGGCTGGAGCGATCGGCACCGCGGGCTTCACGGCGATGCTGGCCGTGCTGGCGCTCGAGCGGCACGGCGTGCGGCCGGGCAGCGGTCCCGTCCTGGTGACGGGGGCCTCGGGAGGCGTGGGGTCGCTCGCCGTCGCGCTCCTGGCTCGCCTGGGCCACGAGGTCGTCGCCTCGACGGGCCGGCTCGGCGAGCACGGCGCTCTGCTCCAGCGCCTCGGCGCCTCCGACGTCATCGACCGCGCCGAGCTGCAGGAGGGCGGGAAGCCGCTGCAGTCCGAGCGCTGGGCGGGAGCGGTGGACTCCGCCGGCTCGCACACGCTCGCGAACGCCCTCGCGCAGACGCGGTGGGGCGGCACCGTGGCGGCGTGCGGTCTCGCGCAGGGGCCG
Source organism: Rathayibacter sp. AY2B7 (assembly GCF_002931635.1). NCBI lineage: Bacteria > Bacillati > Actinomycetota > Actinomycetes > Micrococcales > Microbacteriaceae > Rathayibacter > Rathayibacter sp. AY2B7. The sequence goes on from NZ_PSUC01000066.1 coordinate 14,646, forward strand.
GACCTGCCGGTGAGCGTGATGCCGTTCATCCTGCGCGGAGTGACGCTGGCCGGCATCAACTCGGTGGAGGCGCCGCGCAAGCTCCGCGAGGAGGCCTGGCGCCGCCTCGCCCACGACCTCGACCTGGAGCTGCTCGACGAGCTGACGACGACGGTGCCGCTCGACGGGGCGGTCGACGCGGCCGAGGACGTGCTCGCCGGCCGCTCGCACGGTCGGACGCTGGTGGACGTCCGCGCCTGAGGGCACGGCGTCGGCGGAGGGCGTCCACCCGCCTCGAGCGTGGAGGACGGGGCGCCTCGGCCGGCGCTGTGTGGCTGCTGCTCGTGCGGCGGTGCGCTACTCCGCGGCCTCGGTGGCGCCGCTCGGCTCGGCCGACGCGTGACCGACGGAGGAGTCGGGGCGCGCGGCGCGGGGTTTCGCCGGCGTCCGGGGCTTCGGCGCGGGCTTCGCGGCCGGAGCCGTCTTCGCGGGGGCGGGCTCGGCGGGCTTCGATCCCGCGGACTTCGGCTCGGCGGGCTTCGGCTCCGCGGGCTTAGCCGGGCCTGCGGAGTCGATCGGCTCGGAGCCGATGACGTCCACGGGCGCGGGACCCCCGGACCCGGCCGGCGTGCTCGCGGCGGTCCGAGCACTCGTCTTCGGAGCGGCCTTCGGCGTCGCCTTCGAGCTCTTCGGAGCGGCCCCCGCTGCTGACTCCGTCGGAGCCGCGACGTCCTCCCCGGCGCCGTCCGCCTCCGGAGCCGCGGCCGCCGCGGTCGCCGCGGTCCCGCCGCTCGCCGCCTCCCGGCCCTCGACCACCGTCGCCGGACCCGCCGCCTCCGCGGCCACGGCCGCGGCCTCCGCCGCCTTCGCCTTCTTCTTCGCGCGCTTCTCCGCGGCGGCCGCCTGGGCCCGCTCCGCCTGCTCGGCGACCTCGGGGACGATCACGAGGTCGTCGGTCTCGATCACGGGGATCGCCGCGGTCGTCGTCCCCAGCTGGAGGGCCGCGATCAGCTCGGGAGCGTGCTTGGTGCTCACGATCAGGCGGGAGTAGTCCTCGTCGACCAGGTCGATCACGACGGCCGAGGCGGTGCGCTTGATCAGCAGGAAGTCCTTGCCGCCGTGGAACTTCCACGTGCCGGCTGCGAGCGTGAGCGGCACCGCGGTGCCCGGCGCGCGGATGCCCCGGACCCAGATCCAGGGGTCCTCGGTGACCGTCGCCGAGCGGATGCTCGACCGGTCGACGACGACGTCGCTGCGGTGGAACGCGAGCAGTCGCTCGGCCGCGGTGAGGCGGAGTTCGAGGCGGTCGGGGAGCACGGTCACGACGGGCATGCCTCTAGTCTGCCCCGCCGCCCGCCGCCGGGTCAGCGCCGGATCGCACAACGATGCCCCGCCGCTCGCGTGGGTGGCAGCATGGTCGGATGCCGATGGATCCGGACGAGGCGCGCCTCCTCGACGCGCTGCTGGCCGAGCGGCAGGCCGAGACGCGCGACGAGGCGGCCCGGCTCGAGGCCTCGCTGGCCGAGCTCCTGCGCGACCGTGCCGACGGCACCGCCGATGACGAGCACGACCCGGAGGGCACGCCGCTCTCGGCCGAGTGGTCGCGGATGGCCGGAGTCCGCGACGCTCTCGCCCGCACGGCGCGCGAGCTCGACGCCGCTCGCGCCCGCCTCGGCACCGGCGGCTACGGGGACTGCGCCTCGTGCGGCCGCCCGATCGGGGCCGCCCGCCTCGCCGCCCGGCCCACGGCCGAGCTCTGCATCGACTGCGCCCGTCTGGCGGAGTCGCGCATCCGCTGACACCCCGCGAGGCGAGCCTGCGGCGAACCCTCCGCCTGAAGGCCCCCACAGATCCCGGCGTGCGGAAACCCGGTTTCTCCTGCGAGCATTCACATCCGGTCGCGTCCCTCGAACAGGTCTGACGGACCACCCCTCCCCCCTCTGCTCGAAAGGCACTCCTGCGATGACCGAGACGTCGACCGCCCGATCGACCGGCGCCCCTCCCGCCCCCGACAAGCGCGCCTGGCGCTCGCTGATCGTCCTGCTCGCGGGCATGTTCATCGCCCTGCTCGACACGACCATCGTGAACGTGGCGCTGCCCACCATCCGCACCACGCTCGACGCCTCCGAGTCGACGCTCTCCTGGATCATCTCCGGCTACGCCCTCGCGTTCGGCCTCGCCCTGATCCCCGCCGGCCGCCTCGGCGACCGCTTCGGGCACAAGTGGGTCTTCGTCAGCGGCATCGCCCTCTTCACCGTCGCCAGCTTCGCGTGCGGACTGGCCGCGGACGACACCCAGCTCGTCATCGCCCGCATCGTGCAGGGCCTGGCGGGCGGCGTCTTCGTCCCGGCGGTCAACGCCTACATCCAGCTCCTCTTCCGCGGTCCCTCGCGCGGCAAGGCCTTCGCGGTGATGGGCGCGGTCCTCGGCGTCTCGTCGGCGCTCGGCCCGATCATCGGCGGCCTGATCATCCAGGCCTTCGGCGACGAGAACGGCTGGCGCCTGGTCTTCTGGGTGAACCTGCCCATCGGCGTCGCGACCCTGATCGCCGCCGCGGTCCTCCTCCCCGCCCGCCGCGACCTCGAGGCCGGCGACCGCGCCCCGAGCGGAGGCGTCGACTGGCTCGGCCTCGTGCTCGTCTCCGGCGGCCTGGTCGCCCTGCTCGTCCCGCTCATCCAGGGCGAGGACGAGGGCTGGCCGCTGTGGACCTTCCTCTCGATCGCCGGCGGAGTCCTGCTCCTCGCCGCGTTCGGCGCCTGGGAGGTCCTCCACGTCCGCCGCGGCCGCGCTCCCCTGGTGCCGCCGTCGCTGTTCCGCCACCCGGCCTTCACCGGAGGCGTGATCCTCGCGCTGGTCTACTTCGCGGCCTTCACGAGCATCTTCTTCACCATCTCGCTGCTCTGGCAGTCGGGCCTCGGCCACACCGCGCTCGAGTCGGGACTGGTGTCGATCCCCTTCGCGATCGGCAGCATCATCAGCTCCTCGCAGAGCAACCGGATGACCGCGCGCCTGGGGCGCAACGTCCTGGTGATGGGCAGCGGGCTCCTCGCCGTCGGGCTCGGCTGGGTCTGGCTGGTGCTGCTGACCGCGACCCCGGACTCGATCAGCAACTGGCAGCTCCTGCCGCCGCTGCTGATCGCGGGCCTCGGCAACGGCTTCTTCATCGCCCCGAACGTGCAGTTCATCGTCTCGACCGTCGACCCGCAGGACGCGGGTGCGGCGAGCGGCGTGATCTCGGCGATCCAGCGCATCGGCTCGGCCGTGGGCATCGCGGTCATCGGCAGCGTGCTGTTCGGGAGCCTCGTCATCACGGGTCCGGACACGGTCGCCTCGGGCTTCCTCGACGCCGCGGCTCCCGCGATGCTCCTCAGCACCCTGATGGCGGTCGCCGCCTTCGCGCTGGTGTTCGTGCTGCCGAGGTCGGTCTCGCGCCGGGGCTGAGGGCCCCTGCCCGGTCGCCGCACGCCGGCGGCCGGGCGCGCGGGACGTCCGCCGCTCCAGTGCGGCGGGCGCCTCCCGCCTGATCCGCGGGTGGCCCAGGAGCCTACGCCCGAGCGGCCGCCGCGGCCTTCGCCGCCGCCGGCAGCGCGTCCACGATGCGCCCGATCGCCGCGTCGTCGTGCGCGGCCGAGACGAACCAGGCCTCGAACACCGACGGCGGCAGCGAGACGCCCGCGTCGAGCATCGCGTGGAAGAACGCCGGGTATCGGAACGACTCCTGCGCCTGGACCTCGGCGTAGTCGCGCACCGGCCGGCCCAGGTCCGTGAACATGAAGCTGAAGAGGCTGCCGGCCGTCTGCACCGTGTGCGCGACGCCCTCGACCGTCAGCGCCGCCGACACCTCGCGCTGGAGGGTCAGCGCCGTGGCGTCCAGCGAGGCGTAGACCGCGTCGTCGGCCAGCTGCAGCGTCCGGATGCCCGCGGCCACCGCGACCGGGTTCCCGGAGAGGGTGCCCGCCTGGTACACCGGCCCGAGCGGCGCCAGATGATCCATGACGTCCGCACGGCCGCCGAGAGCCGCGACCGGCATCCCTCCGCCGATGACCTTGCCGAAGGTGTAGAGGTCGGCCCGGTACGGAGCCTCGGCGCCGCGGTTCTCGAGCCCCCACCAGCCGCCGGCGCTCACGCGGAAGCCGGTCAGCACCTCGTCCATGATCAGCAGCGAGCCGTTCGCGTGCACGAGCTCGGCGAGGGCCGCGTTGAAGCCCGGGTCCGGAGCGACGACGCCCATGTTGGCGGCCGCGGCCTCGGTGATGACCGCCGCGATGTCGGCGCCGCGCTCGGCCAGGACCGTGCGCACCGCCTCGAGGTCGTTGTACGGCAGCACGATCGTCTGGGCCGCGGTCGCGGCCGTGACGCCGGCGGAGGCGGGCAGCGAGAGGGTCGCGAGACCGGAGCCGGCATCGGCGAGCAGCCCGTCGGAGTGGCCGTGGTAGTGGCCGGAGAACTTGATCAGCAGGTCGCGGCCGGTGACGCCGCGGGCGAGGCGGATCGCCGTCATCGTCGCCTCGGTGCCGGTGGAGACCAGGCGGAGCTTCTCGATCGGCGAGACTCCCCCGGCCGTGATCCGCGCCTCGACCAGCTCGGCGAGGTCGGTCTCGGCGGGAGTGGACGCGCCGAACGAGAGACCGCGGGCGGCCGCCTCCTGCACCGCCGCGACGACCTCGGGGTGCGCGTGCCCGAGGACGGCAGGGCCCCAGGAGCAGACGAGGTCGACGTACTCGCGCCCGTCCGCGTCCGTGATGTACGGGCCGGCGGCCGAGACCATGAAGCGCGGGGTCCCGCCGACCGAGCGGAACGCTCTGACGGGCGAGTTGACGCCTCCGGGGATCGCGTGCCGGGCACGCTCGTACAGGGTGTCGTTCGCCGAGGTGGTCACCCCTCCAGGGTACGCGCGCCGCCCGGCGCCCTCGCGCCGGAGGAGCGCTTTCTGACGAGATGCCGAGGCTCGCTCCCGGGAGGAGGAGCGGCTACTTCAGCAGGTCGCGAGCGATCTCGACGGCCCAGTACGTGAGAACCGCGTCGGCCCCCGCGCGGAGGATCCCCGTGACCGACTCCAGGATCGCGGGCTCGCGCGAGATCCAGCCGTTCGCGGCGGCGGCCTCGATCATCGCGTACTCCCCCGACACCTGGTACGCCCAGACCGGCACGTCCGAGACGGAGGCGACGTCCGAGAGCACGTCGAGGTAGCTCATGGCCGGCTTCACCATCACCACGTCGGCGCCCTCGGCGAGGTCGAGGGTCGCCTCGCGCAGGCCCTCGCGGCGGTTCGCCGGGTCCTGCTGGTAGGTGCGGCGATCGCCCTCGAGCGTGGACTGCACGGCCTCGCGGAACGGACCGTAGAAGCTGGAGGCGTACTTCGCCGAGTACGCGAGGATCGCGGTGTCCAGGTGCCCGGCACCGTCGAGAGCGGCGCGGATCGCTCCGACCTGGCCGTCCATCATCCCCGAGAGCCCGAGCAGGTGGGAGCCGGCCTCGGCCTGGGCGAGCGCCATCTCCTCGTAGCGGAGGAGCGTGGCGTCGTTGTCGACGCGCCCGCGGTCGTCGAGGACGCCGCAGTGGCCGTGGTCGGTGAACTCGTCCAGGCACAGGTCGGTCTGCACGACCAGCGCGTCGCCGACCTCCCCCACGACGACCCGCGTCGCGGCGTTGAGCACGCCGTCGGGGTCGGTCGCACCGGAGCCGACCGCGTCGCGCGTGGTGGGCACGCCGAACAGCATCACCCCGCCGATCCCCGCCTCGGCCGCCTCCGTCACCGCTCCGCGGACGCTGTCCAGCGAGTGGTGCATGACCCCCGGCATCGACCCGATCGGCCGGG